>DYDK01000004.1 GCA_020717935.1 Desulfocapsa sp. | reverse complement strand
CCTTCCAATGCCAGAAAATCAGCATTGGTGAGCATTTCAATATTGGGAGACCGACCGGCCTCTACCAATTTTGGCGCCAGGATTCAGAGGGAACAGTCATTGGTCGGGAAGGTCTTGTCCAGCTGGGCCATGACCCCGCCCACCGCCGGTGATTTCTCCACCAGATAAACGAAAAAACCAAGCTCGGTCAGATCAAGCGCGGCCTGTATTCCGGCGATTCCCCCGCCCAGAATCATCACCGATCCTTCCCGGTGATTCATTGTTTTCCCCATAATGTTACTCCTGAAAAATTATCGTTTGGGTCTTATAGATAGTATAATTATGCCTCAACCTTACAGACCTTAATCGCACAGATCTTATACTGGGGACTGCGCGACAGCCGGTCAAGACTGTTCAAGGTCAGGTTGTTTACCGGCACCTCGGCGAAGTGATACGGGATGGCAATGGTTCCCACCTGCGAACGGTCGGTTATTTTGGCCCGCAACTGCACTTCTCCTCGTCGGGAGCTGATTTCAATTTCATCGAGATCAGCAATTCCAAGGCGGGCGGCATCCTCAGGGTTTATCTCGGCAAAGGCTTCGGGGCATAAGGTCTCAATCTCCGGTGTTTTACGGGTCATGGAACCAAAATTATACTGGGGCGTTTTGCGAATGGTGGTCAGAATCAGCGGATATTCGACATCAGGCAGCTCAGTCGGAGGCGTATAATCCTCGGGGATGAATAAGCCCCGCCCTTGAGTGAATTTACCAATATGCAACACCGGTGTGCCCGGATGCTCCCGATTGGGAACCGGCCATTGCAGACCAACCTTCTCAATCCGTTCATAACTAATCCCAGCATATTGGGGCAGGAGCTGAATGACTTCGTTAAAAATTTCCTCGGGATGCTCATAGTCCATCTCGTAGCCCATGCGCGAAGAAAGTTCACAAAAGATTTCCCAATCTGCCTTGGCTTCACCAGGCGGCTCCACGGCCTTGCGCACCCGCTGAACACGGCGTTCGGTGCAGGTAAACGAACCATCTTTTTCAGCATAACAAGCTGCCGGAAAGACGATATCGGCCATCTTAGCGGTATCGGTAAGAAAAATATCCTGAACAATGAGAAAATCAAGTTTCTCGATGGCCGCAACCGCATGATGAGCATTGGGATCAGCCAGTACCGGGTCCTCACCCATGATATACAGGCCCTTAATATCACCATCCAGGATGGCATCCCAGACCTCGGTAGCGGCCTTGCCTTTGCGTCGTGGCAATTTCACCTGCCACATCTTTTCATAACGGTCAAAGGCGTCACTGCTTTCCAGTCCGCTGTAACCAGGCAGGGTGTTGAATAAGGCTCCCATATCGCAAGCACCCTGGACATTGTTCTGTCCGCGCAGGGGATTGACCCCGCCACCCGCCATTCCAAGTTTCCCGCAGAGCATAGCTAAGTTAGCGATAGATTTAACATTATCAGTACCGGTAGCGTGATGGGCCAGGCCCATACCATAAAAAATAGCACATTTTTTACCTGGAGAGGCATAGAGACGAGCGGCCGCACGCAACTGCTCCTCGGAGATGCCGGTGATCTGCTCAACAAAGGCCGGTGTATATTTGGCAGTGACGATCTCCAGTTCTTCAAAATTTTCAGTGCGATCGTCGACAAACTTCTTGTCCCACAAACCTTCTTCAAGAATAACATGTACCATGCCGTTAAGCAGAGCCACATCACTCCCAGGGTTAAGGCGCAGCCAGAGATCCGCCTCATCGGCAAATCCAGTGCGCCGGGGATCAACCACCAGCAATTTTGCCCCGTTATTCTTGGCCTGATGAATCCGCAGACCGATAGTAGGATGGCTGGTATCGGCATTGGAACCGATCACCATAATCACATCCGATTCTTTGACATCAGCAATGGAGTTGGTCATCGCGCCGCTACCAAATGAAAGGGCCAGACTGGCCACCGTGGGAGCGTGTCAGAGACGGGCACAATGATCAATATTATTGGTACCGATCGAGGTGCGCATGAACTTCTGCATGAGGAAGTTCTCCTCATTGGTAGCTCGGGCACAGCTGAATCCAGCAATAGAATCCGGTCCGTACGAGGCCTTCAGGTCAAAGAGCTTTCTCGCGGTGTAATCCAAGGCCTCATCCCAACTGGTCTCCACCAACATGCCATTTTTACGGATCAGCGGCTTGGTCAGTCGGTCTTTATGCTGGATAAACTCATGGGCGAAACGCCCTTTGACGCACAGTGCCCCATAGTTGGGGGCCTGGGCTGGATCAGCAGTGACCTCAATAACAGTCCCCCCCTTGACCCGCAGAATAATCTGACAGCCCGCTCCGCAATAGGGACAGGTGCTGCGAACATTCTTCACCAGCTCGTTATGCACAGGAATAATCTGGGCCTTTTTATTCAAGGCCCCGGTGGAGCAGTTATCAACACACTTGCCACAGGAGACGCAGTTGTCATTAAAACGCAAACTTAATCCCAGGGGTCGTCCTTTGTCATCAAAGCTCTCAGCCGCAAGCTCAAGGGCGTCATACTCGCAAACCCGCTCACACCTGCCACAGAAGATACATTTATTTTTATCAACAACAATGGCTGGATGGGAAAAATCTTTGGCATAGATCGGCTTGGCGCCCATGCCGGTCTTGTTAAGATTAACATTATAGTCAATGGAAAGCTCTTTGAGATGACAACGATCAAAGGCGGTGCAACCACAGGACAGACATCGTTCTGCCTCGCTTCTCGCCATCTGCTCAGAAAATCCCAATTTAACCTCATTGAAATCCTGACTGCATCGTTCCGGCGGTCTGGTGGGCATTTTTTCGCGCAGCTTGACATTGATGCCATCAAAATTCTTGAGATCAACATCGTCAAAGCCCTTGCCACGGGTGAAGTTAAAACGGCTTTCACCTTCATCCTTAGAGATACCCATGACAAAGGCATGGATATTGTCGGCAGCACGACGGGCCGAAACCACGGCCTGGATCACCGACCGCGGGCCGCTGACCGCATCGCCCCCCGCAAAGACCCCGTCGATATTGATCTGCGAAGAACGGACATTGGCATCAATGGTCTTGTTGGCAGAAAGAGTAATGGATTTTTCCAAGGGGCCGCCACTGAATGTATCGGCCACCGCCAACTGACCAAGGGAAGAAACAATGGAATCCACATGTAAAACACTGTTTGTGCCGGCAATGGTCTCTGGTTGCCGCACACCCTTGGCATTCGGCTCTCCTAATTTTATACGGATCAGATCAAGTTTGAGTCGAGACCCCTGATCGCCGGCATCACAAATTTCGACTGGTGAGGCCATGAGCAGAAATTGAACCCCTTCCTTCTCAGCTTCACGGATATTTCGCTGATGGGCTGGCATCTCGATGCGTGAGCGGGGATAAATGACCGTCACTTCGGCCACCCCTTGTCGAATGAGGGTACGAGCCACCTCCATCGCTATGTTATTGCCCCCAAGCACCGCTGCCTTATTGCCCATGTCGGGCCGCTTGCCCTCGGCCATCCGCCGCAGATACTTCATCGCTGAATAGGTGTGCGGATTGACCGCCCCGGGAACTTCCAACGGAACATCCACTCCCGCGCCAGTAGCAATATAGATGGCAGCATACCCCTGATCTTTCAGGGATTGGAGAGTAAAATGCTTGCCCCATTTCTGACTGAGTTTGACTGAAACACCAAGGCGCAAGATAGTGTTGATCTCATAATTAAGGACATCCCGAGGAATACGATACTCAAGAAATCCATACCGCAGAGCCCCACCCAGCATGGGTGAGGATTCGAAGATAGTCACATCATGGCCCTTGCGGGTGAGAAAATGAGCAGCAGTGAGACCAGAGGGGCCGCCGCCGATAACGGCAATCCTCTTGCCGGTTGGGGCATCTTTGGGAATTTCCAGGTCAATCTCATGACTCATGCACCAATCAGCCACAAAGCGTTTGAGATGGTTGATGGAAACCGGCTCATCAACAAGGATGCGGCGACAGCGGGTTTCACAGAAGCGTGGACAGACCCGCCCCACCGAAAACGGCAGCGGATTACGCTCCATCACCAACCGCAGGGCCTCTTCATACTGCCCCTTGGCCACATGGGCAATATAGCCCTGAACATTGATCTGCCCCGGACAAGTGAGATTACAGGGGGCCTTGCAGTCACCAAAATGGGTCTCGGCGAGGATGGAGAGCCGTTCAACCCGATGGGCCACGACCTTTGGCGATTCGGTGGTTACCACCATGCCGTCCTTGGCCAGGCCCACACAGGAACGAATCAATTCCGCCTGCCCTTCGACCTCTACCACACACATCTGGCAAGGAGTGTCAGCTGGTTTATCGGCCACAAAACAGAAGGTAGGAATGGCGATATCAGCTCGCCTGGCGACCTCAAGGATGGTGAGGCCAGCCTCAGCCACGATCTCGGCGCCATTAATGGTAAGGGTTACAGTGGTCATACTCAGGTTCAGGAATGAAAATTATAACTCAATGATTTTCCGTGCATCATCACTCGTGACAATCTGCACAGACTTACTCTTAGGGACTCGGAAAATACTGATAATACCATCTTGACAGGGCATGCCCTTTCCATCTTGCAGGGACACATTTATCTCTTTAACCGAATCTAACGACAAAGCATCAGAACAAGTATTGTGGTCATGCGACCAGACAACAATCCCATCCCCTATGGATATGTCGGGATATTACAAACCACATTATCCTTTCACATCCAGAATGATTTCTCAGGGCTGAAAAAGACGACAGACCCTCCACCCTATTTCGATGGTTTCCATTCTTTTAAAAAGACCGGCAGATGTCCGGCCTCACGAGGCCCGATAATGATATTCCAGGCCGGAAGCTCCTCTTCCAGCTCGCCCTTGAGAGAGGCGAGATAGCCGGGGATAATCAGATCACGATGCTTGACCTTGTCCTCAATACCGCTCTTCTTCACAAACTGAGCGATCATGTCGGCCCCGAACTTTCCTGCTGCCCATGCGGTCAATACGGAAAGGCCCTCTGTGTCTTTAATGAGGAGCCAGGTGGGTACCTTGGAGCCCTCAATCTCACCAGAAACGATAAAGTAAGTGAGAGAGAAATTACAGGTAATGACCACTGGAGAATCTTCACCAGGGCCGGTCAAAGGATAGACATCCTCGGTCACCACCATGGGCCGTTGCGGATCGGTGTAAAGATTCATCCGCTCCAGCAACAATGGGAACAAAATATCGCCCTGCAGATCAGACAGAACAATAATTCCAGCATACTTGGCAATCAAAATCGAGGCGATCATTGCCTCCATCATCGGATCATCGCTCATCTCGCAAGGAAACGACAGGGTCGGGAATCCCAAGGGTTTAAACTTGGCCTTGACCGCCGATCTTCTGGCCACGACACTATCTTCAAAGGCAGCACGCAGGGTGCGGGCTCCGGTATCAATAGCCAGTTCTTTCAGTCCAGCAGCGAGCAAAGTATTGGTTACGACAATACAATTATCAAGATCCGTCCCTTTTACTGCGACAGGTACCGAACACTCCTTGGCCACCTGGATCATGGCCTCAGCATTTTCGACAGTGGCACCGTAGAGCAAAGGAATCCGGGAGCCACAAAGTTTGGCTGCCGCCGCCAGATGAGAAGCCGTGTCGCTCATCAAAATCAAACTTGCCCGGGCCGAGCCAGCAAGCACCTTCTGCACCAAGGCTGTAAAGGAAGCCTCATCATTTTTACTATCCTTGACCGCAATCAACTCGGCCTTCATAATCACGCCGACCCGCTCATAGACAAGGCTGTTAAAACGATCAATCCGCCCCTGAACAGCAGCCTCATCCATATCCGTAGTTACCAGCACAGCAATGCCTGTAGGATTAACAAATCGCTTTTCATGTCTGAACATGCAGGTCTCGCCACCCACAGTAAAGGCATCCTCACTGCTGCCCAGTTTCAGGGTGCGGATAGGAGGGGCCGAGGCCTCGCCAATGGTGGCCTTGGCCTCCTCACTGACATAAGGACAGGTGTCAATCTCAACCTGACCAGCCGCAACCTTCATGGCAAAGGCCAGACAGGTGGGGATGCTGCATTCGCCGCAGTTCTTTTTAGGCAGCATCTTAAGAATTTGAATGCCAGTTAAAGCCATGATTTTATCCTCCGGTTGTATCTTTAACAGATAACAAAAATTACCTTCTGATTTGCTGTTATCGCTTTGTTGTTGTTTTCTTAATGACTGGAATGAGACCTGTACGAGTTATAAGACTCATGGAACAAGTTTTTGTCTTTTATCCTCTGAACCCTACATCGCTGTTTCCATCTCCAACGCGGGATGCCCTTTCTCTTTGAGGAATTTCAAGATCTCCTCTTCGGTGGTTCCCTGCTCCTCGGTGGCGATCATGTCATACAGTTCAGGCATACCGATATTCTTACACACCTCTTTCAACTTCTCACCAATCTCTTCCTTCAGCATCTTGGGCAACCACACCACCCGTTTGAGTCCGCCTTCGGCCTTGAACAGCTTGTTACTGGTCATATAGTGCTTGCTGACCCCCATAAATCCAGGGGTCTGCATCCCGCCGCCGGCCATACCGGCCAGACTGGTAAACTTCATCCCCGAGGGGGTCATCCCTAAGAAATCACGATTAACCACCATAATCCCATTGCAAGTGGGCAGCATGGCGGCAATAGCCTCAAAGCAGCCACAGGCAGTCATAGGATTATTCATCAGGGAATAACAGCTCACTTCTGGCACTGCCCCACGCGAGGCCTGATTGACGAACTCATTGATGCCGACGAAATAGCCGTTATCAGGATCGGTACATTCGCCCTTCTCGATAGGCTGATTTGGGCCAGTGGGATTGATCTGATAGGAGGCCTTGCCATCCAGCCAGTTATAGGCGCCACACATACCGATGCGCTCAGGGGTGATAACACAGACATGGCTGGGGGCAAAGGACTGACACAGAGTGCAGGAGTAAAAAACATCCTCGGTCTCATCGGTCATGGCGCCCAATCGCAGATCGCGTTCGGTATAGACGGATGAGGCCAGGGCCATGACATTCTTCACTTTATCCTCAAGGGTAAAGAGCTTCACTTGAATCTTATCAACGATTGCACCAAATTCCTGATGCAATTTGCCATGCAGAACCTTGCCGATATGTTTGAAGGAAAAGCCTTTTTCCACCGCCGCCTTGCCAATGCGCACCCACATAATATTGCGCTGGCCCATATGCATAATACCCTGGATATAATTGATCAAATGATGGAACTGGCGTTCAAGAATCGGCTCAAAATCAGACTGCATCTGCCGTCCAGCAACCTCAACCAGGATACCGAGGGGCAAATTTTGTCCTTGCTGAATGTCACAGATATCAGGGCCTTCCAAGGTGACCAGACCATCCTCAACCTCATCCATACCCTTGGAGATCAACACCTCAACGCCTGGAGTCCGGCCGCCGCCGCACTCCATGAACAACTCGTCCTTGCGTACCCGCTCACCCTCGAAGGCCGGGCCAAAAGCCATGGGAATGTCGATCTTGGTGATACTGACCTTCAGGCCGCGCACCTCAATGGCCTTCTGGACGATTTCATCATGGGGAATATTGGAGACCACATGCTCATAGGTACAGATACCGGTGGGCAAGACTTCAGGGATGTCATAATCAGAGATGGTCGGGAAGCCCCAGTTAATCGCGCCAGCAGCATTGGCATACCACTCATCACTTACCGGCCCAAAGGCCATGACAAAGGCGAAGGTTCTATCTTTGTTATAAATAAGATTGCCTTTATAGTCGCCAGGCTTGATGCCACCGAAGGCCAAGGCCACACGACAGGCAAAACCGATGGCAAAAACCGCTGTGGTATAACTCTGACCAAAGGGAACAAGTCGGGTATTCCAGCCCACCTGGACACCATTCTGCACCAGGAGGTCAGGCATTCGGAGCCCACCCGTTTGATCGTGCATGAAGATATAGAGATTTTTTTCCTGAAGTTCGAGGGCAATCCTGGAGGCCACAGCCGGATCAGAGGGGGTTCCCATGATGGCGGCAAAACCTGGGGCCGTGCCGTCAACAAACTCAACCCCGCGCTTCCGGAAAATGACATCATCGGCTGCTCCCAGCCAAATATTCTCGGCAGTGGGGTCCTCGGTCTTGGTGTAATAATTGGGAGTATTGAGATAACGGATGGCCTCGTACATCTCCTCGGCAAAGAAAGTGGCCATCCCGGCATCCAGGGCAGGAGCCAGATAAGGCAGCCAGATATCGTCAGTGACCACAGGGGGCATCAGCTTGCGACACTCAAGAAAAATGTCCTTCATATCGCCCAGTTTGGCCACCTTGGCCCCCAGCATACTGTAGATAACTGGCAGATAATAAGCGGTATTGGGAAATGAGATCTCATGCTCGGCGCCATATTTCTTCAGGGCCTCATCATAGGTCTCCTCGGCCATATCTATAATTTTTTTCGCCCCACGAATGGCGGCAGAACAGATAATCTTTGACATACTTTACACTCCCTTTATTGAATGGCTGTTGAGAAGCCGTTACGAAATAACCTGATCTGTTATATCTATTTCGTTACGGCTTCTTATGCCGCTCATAACAATTAAAGATTATATTATTTTTTCAGCGCATTGCAGGAATCAACCCATCAACCCATTGATCAAGGCCTTCGTCATGGCCACTGCCTTGGGATGCCGCATAATCAGCACCTCGCCGCCAGCCAGCAGCATACAGCTTGCGGTTAGAGCCTCCATCATAATGCCGCGTTTCTCCTGGTCACCAATCATGGCATCACTTGGCAGCTTAGTCTCCTTGGCCTTCCAGACCTCTCGTCCCAGATTACAGATAATGGGCACCTGCAATTTTTCGTCCTGCTGGATGAGGGCAGCCATACGGATTCGTTCCATGACCGAATAGGTATACTCAATACCATACCCGAGGGCACCCACGGAGGGATCCATCAGCACCGTATCAAGAGAGACGCCTAGGTTCTGAAGGAGGATATTCATCTGCTTGGCCAAGTTGACATCAATGGGCGAAGCGGCAACAATCCCATGCTGAAAGGCCATGGCCGTGGCGCCAATGGCACGATAATTAGCATCTTCAAGGGGGGCCAGACAGACTTTCTTGTTGCCGATAACCGAGGTCAGATCACGCAGGGTTTCGGTATCCTTCTCGTTGTTACCACACCCCCAGACGATAATCGGCACCTCCACGGCCTCGATAATCTGGGCCGCAATCTTGGCGGCATCACCAGCCGAACGGTTCATACCGTTGGGATCGGTGGAAACCAGCGAAATATTAATGGCTTCGGCACCGTATTCCTTGATGCACTTTTGGGCCCAGGCGACGGGATTGTCCATGACATCCGTAAAATGACGGCTCAAGGTTTCCGGCCAGTCATCGGGACGGAAATCGAGCACATCCATGGCAATCAGCGATTTGTGCGGCTGCTTGCCTTCAAAGAGATGGAAGGGCATGGAAGCGCCACCGCCAACAGTCACGGTATGAGGGGCATTGCCAAGCACGGCCTCACGAATGACACCAGTATATTTTTCCTTGTAGGATTTTTCATCAACCTTGGTAGAACGATCAGCCAAGGTATTTTTCTCAAGGGCCAGGGCCGCAACAGAAAAACCGCCGCTGGAGACAACGGATGGAGCAGCGGCCACTGAAGCGGCTGAGGCGGCGGCTTGTGCGGCAGCAGCATCGGCCTGAGCCTTGATAGCAGCAGCCTTGGCTTCTTCATCCGCTTTCAATTTTGCGGCGGCGGCGGCCTCGGCTTCAGCCTTGACCTTCGCCTCGCCATCGGCCTTCACTTTGGCTGCTGCCTCGGCGATTGCCTTTGCCTCCACCTCGGCCTTCAATTTTGCTTCAACCGCTGCCTTGGCCTTGGCCGCGTCTTCGGCCGCTGTATCAACCAGGGAAGGAGCAACAGCAGGAATAGCTACCGGAGTCACCGGAGCCGTCGCAGGAATCGGAGCCAGAGCTACCGCCGACTTTTCCGGCTCACGATTAAGAATGGCATGAACACCGGCAAAACTGGTGATGGCCGCAAACTGCTCATCAGACAGGCCATAGGCCTTTTTCAGGGCCACCAGCCCTTGGTTCATAGCCTCCAGGGCCATGATTCGTTCTCTCTCATTCATCTCATGCTCTCCTGCGTCATCAATTCCATCATAGTGTACGCCAGCAGGTGCATCACACACCGCAACCACCGGCCCAGTTGTTTCTTGTTTTGCCACCACAGATGCCGCTTGAGCGGCCTGCACCTTGCTCATCAAGGCCTCAGCTTCAAGGCGGGCAGCAGCAACAATCTCTGCAGCCTTGGCCTGAGCCTGGTCAAGTGCTGCCTGACCAGCGCCGCTCTGTACCTCTATTGCTTCCAGAGCCATGACAGACGCTGTTACACCCACAGCCTCCCCTTCCGCCATAATGGAAGGCCTGGGCAACAGACCAGCCCTCTTGAGTATCTCCGGCACCGCGCTTTCCCACTCAATGGCCATGACATGGACACCGGCAACCCCCTTTATCTCTTGAACCTGCTTGATAATATCCACACAGATATTGATGCCTTCTTCCTGCTTATCCCTGGCATCCTGCATCCGGCGGATGACCTCATCAGGCACATCCATACCCGGAACGGAACTCTTCATGTAGCGAGCCATTCCCAAGGATTTCGGAGGAGTTACACCGGCAAGGATATAGACTTTTTCATCCAGGCCAAGATCACGAACCATGGCCATAAACCTGGTGAATTTATCAACATTATAGATAATCTGGGTCTGAACAAAATCAGCGCCTGCCACCACCTTTTTACCCAGGCGCACGGCCCGATATTCAAAGGGGTAGGCAAAGGGATTGGCCGCCGCGCCAAGGAACAGCCGAGGTTCACCATTTTTAATCTCTTCGCCGCATTGGAAACGCCGCTCATCGCGCATAGCCTTGACCATCCCCAGCATCTGGATGGAGTCCATGTCAAAGACTCCCTTCGAGCCCGGATGATTGCCGAATTTCTGATGATCGCCAGTCAGACAGAGGAGATTTTTCAGACCCAAAGCCGACGCGCCAAGGATATCCGACTGCATCCCAATCCGATTCCGGTCACGACAGGTCATCTGGATCACCGGCTCTACGCCCTCGCTCTGGGTAATGAGACCAGCGGCAATAGATGACATGCGGACAATGGCCGTCTGACAGTCGGTGATATTGACGGCATCGACAAACCCTTTCAAGGTGCGTGCCTTTTCCCTTACTACCTCTGGATTTCCGCTTTTAGGCGGCCCCAGTTCGCCAGTGACAGCAAACTCACCGGCCTTTAATATCCTCTCAAGATTACTCCCCGATTTCATCGGTCGTACTCCTTTCTTACAATAATGCCTAGAGATTATAAGTTACGATTATAAGTTACCGGTTTTCATCCCAGTTCGTTTTGCTATTCTGGCAAGCATTCGTGGCCCAATTTCTTCACCATCGTAGATGGCAAAAACAAAATCAGGATAGCCGACACGAGATAAAGTCCGATGGGAGCCGGATTGACTCTTTCTTTCCCAGACAATATCAAGAAGGGCGCCGCCAAGCAAACACTCGTTTGGCCTTTGATGAGGGCCACGCACTCACGCCGCCACAATTTCAATACTGATTGGCATCGGGCGATTTTCACCAATTTCTATGCGACGGCGAAAACTCGAAGAGCCAAAGACTCAGCCTTCGCCATCGCCTCGTCAGCAGTGCCCCCATAAGTGAGAACACCTGGTATTTCAGAGACTTCAGCTAAGGGACTCGGAAATTACCAATATACCATCTTGCTTCCCATCTTTGGGCCATCTTTGGCTGTGCCTCAATCACAAAATCCTCGACATAACACAATTATGCCTGCGGTTTTGTTCAATCGGCACAGCCAAATCTAACCCAAATCTGGTCGCAATTCAGGTACATTGGTAATTTCCGAGTCCCTAACCACTTTCCATCAGTTTCGCATTCGCACTCAATGTGAAAATTCATCGAGTCCCTGATTTATTTATGCCCACATCCAAGCCCGGGAATACCAGAGGTCAAATCGCGGCGCATATTCATATCAAAGAGGACCCGATCCTGTTTCTTGTTGATCCCCAGGGCCTCGCGTTTTTCCTCAATGGCCTTGATCATCTTATGGGCCAATTTAATCGGGTCTTCTTCATAATCCCAGCAAGCCCCGTACTCTTCCTTCATCCCCTCCAGAAGGTATTTATTGAAGGCCTTGGCGCCGGAAACCGGTAGATTCTGAAAAACAACATGAGCGCCGCTGGCGACAAAATATTGACCAATAGCTACGGCCTTTTCACTCATCCACAGGGGAGCGGTGCCACAGGCAGGCAGATCAGCAATAGACTCACCCAGGCCTCCCTCTTTGACCATTTCGGTCAGGGCAATAAGCAGACGACTGTTATCCACGCAGGAGCCCACATGGAGAACCGGCGGCATACCCACGGTCTCGCAGACCTCGGCCAGCCCCGCCCCGCAATATTCGGCCGCCGCCTCAGGCCGCATCAAGCCTTTTCGTCCCAGAGCCTGGGCGGCACAACCCGTGGCCAGCACCAGAATATTATTTTTCAGCAGTTCAGTGGCTATCTTGAAATGGACATCATCGGCATACTTATAATGCTCACAACCAACCAATGCCGCCACACCCTTGATCCGGCCATTGATGATATTGTCATTGAGAGGTCGATAGCTCTGCCGGAATCGTCCGCCCAGCATATAATTGATGGTCTCATGGCTGAAACCCACCACCACATCAAACTTCTTATCAGTCGGGATATAATATTCGCCCCGCTTTTTGAAATTATTGATGGCATGGGTCAAAATTTTCTTGGCTGACCCCATGGCATCATGCTCTTCAAACTGAATATGGATGGCATCGGGCATCTTGGCCCGATAATTGGTGGTGATAATATCGGTATGTTTGCCCTTGACCACCTGAGCCACTGATTGCATGACACACTGGACATCAACGACCATGGCTTCCACCGCACCCGTTGCCAAAACCATCTCCTGCTGGATGAAACTGCCAGCCACCGGAATGCCGCGGCGCATGAGGATCTCATTGCCAGTACAGCAAACCCCGGCCAGATTGATCCCCTTGGCCCCCACTTTTTTCACCAGAGCCAGAATTTCTGGATCTTCGGCGGCCAGGCAGAGCGATTCGGCCAACAAAGGTTCATGACCGTGGACAGTGACATTGACCTGATCGGCCTTCAAGACCCCAAGATCAACAATGGCACGCCGCGGCACCGGAGTACCAAACATGATATCGGTCAGTTCAGTGGAGAGCATGGAGGCCCCCCAGCCATCAGCCAAAGCACAGCGCGAACCCTGGAGCATGATATTATGATATTCCTGATCGACCCCCATGTGGGTGCGGTGCATAGTCTCCACTACCTCTCGATCAATGCCGCGCGGCTCAACGCCCATCTTTTTCCAGATCGCCTGTTGTTTTTTCGGGGCTCGTTTGATCATGGTCAGCAGGCCATCCTGCTGACCAAACTCAGCCAGGGCCTTATTCCCCAACTCCAGAGCAATTTCGTTTTTATCCCGTCCCTCGGTGGCAATCCCGAAGACCTCGGCCATAGCATGCAGTTTTTGCACATCCTTGATCTCATGCTCGGTTTCACCCTTGGCAGTGGCAATAAAACCACGAACCATCTCACGGGCATGATCGGTATGAGCGGCCGTGCCCGCCGCAATGATACGGGCGAAATTTCGGGCGGCCACGGTATCAGCCGTCGCCCCACAGACACCGACCATGGCGTCAACACCATCAATGATCTGACATGGCCCCATATTACAGACCTTACAACAGGTGCCGCTGGAACCAAAAAGACAGGAAGACATTCCCCGACTGTCAATGCGGTCATAGGCGGTTCGCACCTGCTTGGCCAGATCCTGATTCAACAGATCTTTGGTCGATGCGCCGGTGATCATGTCACAGGAACTGCATCCGCTTCTCTCATCACTCATGGTGTTTCCTCCAGAATAAATCGCTCAATCGTGTGGGAACGATTACAATATCATCAATATCTCAAATCAACTTGCCCGCCATCTTTGCCGCCTGCACCGTGTTTTTCATCAGCATGGTAATGGTCATCGGGCCGACACCACCAGGCACCGGTGTAATACACGACGCCTTTTCTTTCACCGCTTCAAAATCGACATCACCAGCCAGAATCGCCTTGCCGGACTCGCTCATGCCAATACGATTGACCCCGACATCGATAATGGCCACTCCGTCTTTAACCATATCAGCCGTCACCATCTTCGGCACCCCGACAGCGGCAATAAGAATATCCGCACGACGGCAATGAGCCGCCATATCTTTGGTACGGGTATGACATAGAGTCACGGTAGCATTCCCGCCGGGGCGTTTCTGCAACATCAGATTGGCAATGGGCTTACCGACGATATTACTGCGGCCAATCACCACCACCTCGGCCCCGCTGGTCTGCACCCCGCTGCGCACCAACAGCTCAAGGATACCATGAGGGGTGCAGGGCAGAAAACACTGCTCACCCAATACCATTTTCCCCACATTGACCGGATGGAAACCATCCACATCCTTCTCAGGATCGATGGCATACAAAATATTGGCCTCGTTGATATGCTTAGGCAGGGGAAGCTGCACCAGAATGCCGTGAATTTTGGCATCCTTATTGTATTTATCCACCAAGGCCAGCAGATCCGCCTCACTGGTATCAGCGACAAGGGTCACCTGCTCGGAATGAATACCGAGGGCATGGGCGGTCTTATTCTTGGCCGCCACATAAGACTGAGAGGCAGGATTTTCACCCACCAGAATCGTAACCAACCCAGGAACTATTCCATGTTTTTCCGTAAGCTCGGCCACTTCAACCTTCAACTCTTCGCGGATCGCCTTGGCCACCTCGGTACCGCTTATGATCTTTGCTGACATCTCAATTCCTCATTTCTGATAGAACACTCAATTATTAAATATCGCCAGACGAGTCAGACTCGTCCAACCTGGACTTATTGACGCATTAGTGACTTATCCCGTTCATCGAGATTAGAAAACCGTTAGGAATAACTGGTTTTTTCTTTTTTTTCAAGAAGCCTTTCTTGCTTTATTCATTTTTTTTGAATCATTTATCAATTTTTTTGAATGCAGAAATCCCTCCTTAACAACTTTTCCCTTGAAGAACACAGTTAAAACAAGGATAATCGTGATTATTTACTCCTCTTCACCGCATTCGCAAGCTTCCTTTTTCCAGATGACCACCATTCATCATGACCCCTTCGCAAATAACCAGTAAAAGCATCCTGATTCTCTTTGTCTTGGGAATCTCGGCCATTTTTCTGTCCATGCTCCACCAGTTTCTGATGACCATTTTCATAGCCGCCCTGTTTTCGGCCCTGGCCAGCCCTTTATATCGTTGGTTTCTCCGCCTGCTCAATGGCCGTGAAAATTTCGCTTCCCTCTGCACCATCCTGATCCTGGTCTGCCTGATCCTCCTGCCTTTGACAGTCCTCATCAGTGTGGTTATCGGTCAAGCCATCCTGGTCAGTCAGTCCGTAACACCCTGGGTTCAGAAATTCATCGACCAACCCAGCATTATCTCCGACTATCTGCATAACATCCCTTACTACAAACAAATCCTTCCCCATCGGGACATGATTCTGCAAAAGGCCGGCGGCCTTGTAGGAAGCACCTCGACCCTGCTCATCAACTCGCTTACCTCGCTTACCAAGGTGACGGCCAATGCCGCCATCATGACCCTGATTATGCTGTATACCTCGTTTTATCTCCTTGTTGACGGCAAACGACTTCTGCGTAAAATTCTCTATTATATCCCCCTCGAAGACAAAGACGAACAGCAACTTCTGCAACGATTCACCTCGGTGGCCCGGGCCACCATCAAGGGCACCCTGATTATCGGCATCGTTCAGGGCGGATTGTGCGGCCTCGGTTTTGCCTTGGCCGGCATTCCCAGCGCGGTGTTCTGGGGATGTCTGATGGCGGTGCTTTCCATCATCCCCGGGGTTGGCATTGCCATTGTCTGGGTACCGGCTCTTATCATCCTCATTCTCAGCAAAGACATTGCCGGGGCCGTCACAGTCGGCATCTGCTGCGGACTGATTGCCGGTAATGCCGACAATATATTACGCCCCCGACTGGTGGGCCGCGATACCGAGATGCACGACCTGTTCGTTCTCTTTTCCACCTTCGGCGGCATTGCCATGTTTGGTGTCATCGGCATTATTGTAGGACCGATTATCGCTGCCCTCTTCGTCTCCATCTGGGAAATCTACGGCGAATCGTTCAAGGATGTCCTGCCTGCCGTCTATTACGGACAAACAACGGGAACAGGCCCCTCCTCCCCCGATGAATCCCCCACAGCCCTGGCGGCCAGTGAAACAGAGCCTGGTAAATAATGTCTATATGAAGCATGAAAACGATTCTCCTTTCCAAAAGGAACAAAGAAGACTAAATTCCCGTGCGAACATCCCACACCGTGACAATAAACCATGGGGTACCCATAACACCCCTTGGCGGTATTCCTTTTCTCAATCAAGATGGACACACACGCAAGGGCAAGCGAGGAGCCAATACAATCAATAGGTCAATCAATAGGTAGAATCCGCAAAGCACAATACTGATATGGCTGTTCTTGTCAATAGGAAAAAACTATCCTATTACCCTTGCTTTA
>DYDK01000211.1 GCA_020717935.1 Desulfocapsa sp. | reverse complement strand
AATGAAACAGAGGGTTCCAAGGCTATTGCTTATCCATGATTGACGAGGTCTGGAATATGGGTGGCAGCCCAGGGGGTCACAGTAAAGGCAATAATCAGGGAAAAGAGCATGGCCGCCGAAGAACCAATGGGAATGGGCCGCATGTATGGCCCCATCAGTCCGCCGACAAAGGCCATGGGCAGAATGGCGGCGATGACCGCCCAGGTGGCGAGAATGGTGGGATTGCCCACCTCGATCACCGCCTCCACACCCACGGTAATGAGTGATCGGTCACGATTGGCCGACAGCCGCATGTGGCGGACGATATTCTCCACCACCACAATGGCATCATCCACCAGGATCCCAATAGAAAAAATCAGGGCAAAGAGGGTGATGCGGTTGAGGGTGTAACCATAGAGGTAAAAAACCAGCAGGGTGAGGGCCAGGGTCGAGGGAATGGCGAGCATGACGATGGTGGATTCCCGCCAGCCGAGGAAAAAGAGGATAAGCAGGGCCACTCCAAAAACGGCAATACCCATGTGCAGAAGCAATTCGTTGGATTTTTCCGCCGCGGTTGCCCCATAATCACGGGTGACAGTCACCTGCAGATCCGCCGGAATGAGCGTTCCTTTCAAACCTTCCACCTTGCGAAGCACTTCCTGGACGACACTGACGGCATTGGCCCCCGGTCGTTTGGCCACCGACAGAGTCACGGCCGCCTCCGGTGCATTGTTACCCTTCTCGCCCGCCTCACCAAAGAGGACATAGGAGTCCGGTTCTTGTGGTCCGTCAATGATCTGAGCCACTTCATCGAGATAGACCGGTCGGCCATCATGAATCCCCACTACCAGACGGCCAATTTCCTTGGCGTTTTGCAGAAATTTGCCAGTTTGGAGGAGTACCTCTCTGTTCTGGCTTTTGGTCTGGCCCGAATAATCCTGACGGTTGGCATGTTGGATTTTAGGGACGATTTCGGTGACCGTCAAATCGCGGGCCGTTAAGAGCAAGGGATCAAAAAGAACCCGCATTTGTCGGCGGGTACCGCCAATCAGGGTCGTTTCTGCCACCTTGGGGATGCTTTTAATGGCATCATTGACCTGGGCCGCTATCCGCCGCAGGGTATAATGATCATAGTTCTGACCGTGAAACGACAAGGCGAGGATCGGGACATCGTCAATGATATGTGGCTTCACTATGGGGGGGGAAACCCCGTTCGGAATCCGGTCAAAATTGGTGGCAAGCTTCTGATTTAAACGGACAATAGAAGTCTCCAGGTCTTCGCCCACAAAAAATCGTACCACAATCAAGGACTGGCCGGACAGAGAGGTGGAATAGATATATTCCACCCCGGGCAGTTCATAAAGCAGTTTTTCCATGGGAATGGACAGTCGCTCCTCCACCTCTTTGGGAGTGGCCCCGGGCATGGAGACCATGACATCAATCATGGGCACCTTGATTTGCGGCTCTTCTTCGCGCGGGAGCATGACAATGGCAATCAGGCCCAATAGCAGAGAGGCCAGAATGCCAACCGGTGTCAGTCGGGAACTGACGAAAAGACCGGCAATACGGCCAGCAAAACCCGGTTTATCGAGACTATAGCCGCTCATGGTTGTCCCCACCTCCAAGGGGACTTCCTTCGGGGCGCCCCCCAAGGGGACTTCCTTCGGGGCGCCCCCCAAGGGGACTTCCTTCGGGGCGCACGACCAGGGCTTGGCCATCCTGTAACTTCTCAGCGCCACAGATCACCACCCGATCACCAGCACTCAACCCAGCCAAAATTTCCACCTTCCCTTCCCGACGAATTCCCGTCCGCACCAATCGCAAGCGGGCTGTGCTTTCTTCCACCACAAAAACCCGCTCCATCTGGCCAAAAGAGGTGACCGCCTTGTCGTTGATGGCCAAAACCTTCTCATTTGATCCGGCCAACGACACTCGGGCAAACTGACCAGCCCTGAGATTCGTGCCTGCGGTGATATTGATTTTGACGGGGGCCGTTCGCGTGGCAGAATCGGTCGTCGGCGCTACTTCAGCCACCTCTCCCTGTACACTCACACCCGCAGCCGGAATAACCACCGTCAAGGCATCGCCCTTATTAACCTTGAGAATCAAGGCCTCCGGCACCTGGGCCACCACCTGCAAAAGCCGGGGATTTTCCATCTCCAGCAAAACCACACCCGGCGAGGCCAAATCACCAACACTGGCAATTTTACTGGTAATCGTGCCAGCAAAAGGGGCTGTAATTGTCAAATATTTCATCATGGTTTTCACCTCTTCCGAGGCCGCTTCCATGATCCGTACCTGATCCCGTAATCCTTTGACGGTCTCCAGGGTAGAGGCTTCCTGTTTGAAGAGCTTCTCTTCACGGGCCAGGTTGCGTTTGGCTTGTTCTACCTGGGCCTTGGCCTGGAGAACTTGGGCTGCTATCTCGGCGGCACTTATCTTGACTAAGAGATCGCCGGATTGCACCTGGGAACCGAGGACAACCGGCATTTCAGCAATCTGGCCACTCACTCGAGCAGCAATAGAGGCCCGTTGCACAGCTCGAACCGTCCCCACCACTTCAATCTGAGAACCCATATTTTCTTCCACTACCGTCTGCACGCCCACCTGGGCAGCCGGCAGCACTGGTGGGGAAGTCGTTTCTTCAGGCCCACCCTTGCATCCGACAAGCCCAATCACGCCCATTATGGCCACAGCCATAAAGAAAGAACTCATTCCATATTTTTTTAATTTCATCTTCTGCCATCCCTCTTTACGAATTCACATCCAAACAGGTGAGTGTGTCATCACTATCATTAAGTTGAGAGCCTCTTGCACAATGAAGATTTTCGTTCAAAATCGAGGCATGCGAAAAATTTTACCGCAGGCATATAGTAGATTCCGAGGATAAAATTTTGAGTATAACGAAGAGCTTGGGCGAAAAGATCATTGCGCATGAGATCCATACTGCAACGACCCTTTGGATAGATAATACAATTGGCACAATTTCCCCCAAGCAGCAGTGCTGTCAGGGCAGTTGCTTGAAAAAGTCAGACCGTTAATAAAAAGGAGAACGAACCTGCCCAGCTCATTTACGGTCTCTAAGGGCCTGTCCACAAATAACTTGGACATGATTGCGCTCAGATTTAGGTTAGAT
>DYDK01000210.1 GCA_020717935.1 Desulfocapsa sp. | reverse complement strand
AATGAAAAAGGGGCATGATCTCCCGGAAGGGGTATCAGCCCCTTATGGGAATGGTTGTTTGTGAAAATGGTAGTTATGTCATCATGGTAACTACTCGGATTATACTATAGCCAGCTTGCAGCCAAGGGCCTCAATGACTTTCTTGACTGTATCAAACTTAGGCGAGCTATTAGGAGATAGTGCCTTGTAAAGATTTTGACGGCTGAGATTTGTCTTACGAGCAATCTCACTCATACCTTGAGCCTTGGCCACATTACCAATAGCCTCAAAAAGAAGTTCACTGTCTCCATCTTCCATAACTACTCTTAAGTATTCATGAATCATTTCAGGGCTATCCAAGTATTCACTTGTGTCCCAATCTCTGGTGGTCACTTTCATGATTTATGATTCCTCCAATGCGTTCTGTATGATCTTTGCCTTATCAATATCTTTTTTTTGCGTAGATTTATCGCCTCCGCAAAGCAAAAGAACAATAAGGTTCCCTTTGATGGTGTAATAAATGCGAAAACCTGGGCCAAAGAGAAATTTTAATTCAAACAGATTACTTCCAACGCTTTCATGCTTTCCCAAATTGCCAAGCTGAACAATGTCAAAGCGTTTAAGAATCCTCGTTCGATGGGTTTTATCTTTCACTGTGGTAAACCACTCGTCGAAAATATTTGTGGTCTTGATTTTATATCTCATGATTTACTGTCGCACAAAAGCGACGAAATGTCAAGGGTTGGTTTATTGAACTTCGTTGTGTGAAGTTATCAAAACATCTCCTGCAATGTAATCGTCATCCATCCCGCCACTTTCGTGAAGTAATCGCGTGGCCGTGCTGTTGAAGAAATGGGGTTTGAACTTTCCCTCTTCATCAAGCCACATGATGCGACCATCATTGAGCGAGATAATCTGAACCAGATTACAATTCAGCAGTGAGTATATTTCTTTGAGTGTAAAGAGAGTGTCTTGGGGAAAAACCGATGAGGTAGAGCCTTTTGCGGTAACGAGTTCAGCCATAATCTTGTCTCCTTTTGATTGAAATAAAAAAGGGACAAGACTCCCAGCAGGGAATTTTGTCCCTGGTGGGTGGATGGTTGGTTGTTAGAGTGCTACAGGAACATTCGGTACTCCGCGTTCAGAGCCTTTGCCAGCTTTTTGGCATTTTCCTTACCGATAGGCCGTTTGCCATTCTCCATTTCGGAAATATGACGACGATGAATACCGGTCATAGCCGCAAGCTGTTCTTGTGTCAGGTCTTCCCGATAACGAATGCCACGAAGATAAACACCGCTGGGGTTCGTTTCCAGTTCAGGGTTTAAGGTGGTGGCAAGAATACTGTCTTCTGCTTCTACTACTCCCTCAATAATGGCCAATTTACGAAGCCGTTCAATGGCCGCCGCTGGCCCTGTGAAACGAATGGTTTCAGTAAGGGGCTTTCTCGTGTGTGCCTGCATAGGTAAACTCCACAATTTCGATTTCGTTTTTCAACTCCCGCCATACTGCTACATAGGTAGGATTTCCCTGTTTCAAGTGGCAGTGGTGTTCCAGGTCAGAGAGCTTGGAGAATTCTTCCAGTTGCCTCGAACAGGCCCGTATGTTTGGATTTCAAGAACCAATGAATCCATGACAGCCTGAATCTTTACAGGAAGTCGCTGCCTTTGTTTGGCTGCCTTTCGGCTATAGGTAACAGTCCATTGCATAACGTGTTGTACCATTTAATAGTGCAAAGTCAAGATGCCCCTTAAAATGGAACATCGCCATTCATAAACGAAGGATCTCCTTCATTGATTGTTTCGGCTGGGTTGGTTTTACCACCAAGCATTTCCATGTTCCTGGCGATAATCTCAGTCACAAAGCGATCATTGCCATCGCTGTCCTGCCATTTTCTGGTCTGCATTTTTCCCTCGATATACACCTTGTCGCCTTTTTTGATATACTCACGACAGACTTCCGCCAGAGCCCTCCAGACGACAATCTTGTGCCATTCGGTTGCTTCCTGCATCTGCCCTTCCTTGTCTTTCCAGCGTTCGGAGGTGGCGATGGAAAAAGTTGCCACCGGGGTTCCACTCTGGGTGTATCGAACATCCGGGTCACTGCCAAGATTACCGATTACCATTGCCTTGTTCATGTTTTTTCTCCTTTTAATTTTATACTGCTTTTGGGGTTGATGGTGCTGGTTTGGTTTTAGATGTCTTGATATCCAGGAAGCAATACGAACTTGATTCCTGAAAATCCTGCATCGTCTGACCCGTTTCAGCTAAGAATGCTGTTAATCGACCAGTGTCAAGATATTGCCGCGAGCGAATTGCCTTGGAAAGAACAGTGTTTTTGACCTTGATCGGATGACCAAGGTTGTCCACAATCGACATAAGATTGGCCTTGTACGGTTCAATCTTCTTCTTCACGATTTTTTCCTGCTCCTGTAAAGACAGCAACTCTTCAACAGAATCTTCCAATTCTAAAATCTCCTCGCATTCAAATCTGGGGCAGGTTGTTAAGTTGTTGCAGTATCCGCAGAGTGAACTTGGTTCTGTTGCTGGATCTTTTTGATGACCGAGAACCATGAACTGATAATCCGTCCAGATAGCATCGGCCTTCTTCTTTAATCCTGCATACAAATTCTCATTCGGCTGATAGCCATTGAAAAATCCAATCTCACCGCTGCTCAAGTCAATAGCCAAGATTGCGCCCTTGATATGATGGTTGGGATATTGCTCTGCCAGTGCGCCCATCTGCATATACAGTTGAGATTCCCAGGAGCTATGAGGCCCGTCAGGAATTGCGCTAACCGATTTGACTTCGAGTATTGCCTTGAGTTTTGGTGCATTGAAAACAAAATCAATGTGGCACCTGATGGGAGTAGCGCCGCTGGCAACAGCTTCAACCTGACGGTCAAAATTGTTATATCCAGCAGCACCAAAAGCGTTTGCGACAATATCCTCGGCCATGTGTCCCCTTTGAAAACGGAGCAGTGTGGCGAGGTCATGGTCAACAGGATGGAGACGGTCAAAAATTACTTTTCTCGGGCAGTATCCTATATCAGATGCGCCAAGGTAATTGTTGCGATCCCCCAGGGTGGTCAGGGTGTGTTGTTTTGCAAATTTCTGCAAACCAGTGAGCAGGGTGTTTTTAATATCCATGGTGTTCCTCCTTTAAAATGAAAATGTTGAGGGAGAACACACGGATTTCCCTTGAGGGAAGAGTGTTGCTCCCTCG
>DYDK01000209.1 GCA_020717935.1 Desulfocapsa sp. | reverse complement strand
ATGACTGAAAAGACCAGCAAGACGGGATGATTTATTCTTGCCGAGGCCCTTACCTTCACTCGTCATCATCCACCGGCACCCCCCAGATCTCGCGGGCATATTGTTTAATCGTCCGGTCGGTCGAGAATTTCCCCATACGGGCCACATTGAGAATTGACATCCTGGTCCAGGTTTTCGAGTCAAGGAAGGCCCTGTTGACACGATCTTGACATGCGAGATAGGATTCAAGATCCAAGAGAAGCAGATAGGGATCTCGTTCATCGAGCAGGCTCTCAACCAAAGGCCGGAACAACTCCTTGTCACCCCGGCTAAAAGATCCGTTCTTCAAACTGTCAATAACCTGCCCAATTTCCTCGTTCTCCTCACAAATAACCGTGGGATAGCGACTGATATGAATCTTTTCAAATTCAGCCTCCTCAGCGGTCATTCCAAAAATAAAAATATTTTCCCGCCCCACCTCTTCTGATATCTCGATATTAGCCCCATCCAAAGTGCCAATGGTGAGAGCGCCATTGAGGGCAAATTTCATATTGCCGGTGCCGGAGGCCTCGGTGCCGGCAGTGGAGATCTGCTCCGAAAGATCTGCCGCCGGCATAATGATTTCCGCTTGGGACACATTGTAGTTGGGCAGGAAAACTACCCGCAAGCGATTGCCGATGCGGGGATCATTATTGACCACTTCGGCAATCGAGTTCACCAGTTTAATCACCAACTTGGCCTTCCAATAACTCGGGGCGGCCTTACCAGCAAAGACCACCGTGCGCGGAGCCAGCTCCAGATCAGGCCGCCGGAGCATCCGGTAATACAGGACAATCACATGCAGACAGTTCAATAACTGCCGTTTGTATTCATGGATTCGTTTCACCTGAATATCAAAGATTGACTCTCTGTTGACTATCACCCCGCATTTTTTCTCGATCAAATCCGCCAGTTGCCCCTTTTTGATGCGTTTTACCGCCCGCCAATGATCCTGAAAATCTGGATCATCTGCCCAGGGCTCCAAGCCTCGTAATTGATCAAGATGAGTGATCCAGTCTACGCCGATCTTACTGCTGATCAGTTCGGCCAGTTGCGGATTCGCCTTGAGCAGCCAACGGCGCGGAGTAATCCCATTGGTCTTGGAATTAAACTTGCCCGGAAAAAATTGATGAAAATGTTTAAATGTCCGTTCCTTGAGCAAACGGGTATGCAACTTGGCCACCCCATTAACCGAATGGCTGCCGACAATGGCAAGATGAGCCATCCGCACCATCTTGACCGCCCCCTCCTCAACAATGGACATAACTCGCAAGCGGCCCACATCACCCGGATAGGCAAGGGCAACCTGCTCCAGAAAGCGGCGATTGATCTCAAATATAATCTCCATATGTCGTGGCAAAACCCGCGACATCAGCTCCACTGGCCATTTTTCCAGGGCCTCGGGCATAAGGGTATGATTGGTGTAGCCAAAGGTCTTGGTGCTGATGCCCCAGGCCTTTTCCCAGCTTAAACCCTCACTATCAAGGAGCAGGCGCATCAACTCGGGGATGGCGATAGCCGGATGGGTATCATTGAGTTGAACGGCAATCAGTTCACTAAATGCACTGAAATCAGCATTTTTATTCTTGTAGCGACGCATAATATCCTGCAAGGTGGCGGCTACAAAGAAATATTGCTGTTTCAAGCGCAACTCCTGGCCCGCCAGATTGTGATCCGGCGGATAGAGCACCTTGGAAATTGTCTCCGAACTGACCTTGTTTTGTACCGCTCCGATATAATCGCCTCGACCAAAGTAGTTGAGATCGAGGTCACGGGAAGCCCGAGCCGTCCATAAACGCATATTGATAACATGGTCATTCTGATAGCCAGGGATCAGAATATCGCAAGGCAAGGCCATGACATCTTCGGTCTCCAGCCATTGGGCCCGATAGTTGCCATCGCCATCCAGGTAACTGCTGACCCGCCCGTAATAGTGGACCGGAAAAACCGGCATGTGGCGTTCAAGCACCCAAGGTGTCCCATAACGCATCCAGTTATCGGGGCTTTCCACCTGATAGCCGTCAATCAACTGCTGATAAAACAGACCGTACTCATACAAAATACCATACCCGTAGGCCGGAATCTTGAGGGTGGCGATGGAGTCCATAAAACAGGCAGCCAGGCGGCCCAGGCCCCCATTGCCCAAGGCGGCATCCTCCTCTTCTTCCCGCAGGAGATCCATGTCAAAGCCCAGCTCGGTGACAGCCTGCTGGATTTCGTCATACAGCCCAAGATTGATCATGCTGTTGCCCAGAGAACGGCCAATAAGAAACTCTAAAGAAAGATAATAGACCCGTTTTTTCCCTTTGGCATACGATGCCTTTTGAGTATGGATCCATTTCTCGATCATGATGTCGCGCAAGGTATAGGCCACCGCCTTGTAAATATCGGACTCACCTGCCCGCTGGGGATCACGGCCCTGAAAACTGATGACATGATGGAGAATATTTTTCTTGATTTCCTCGGTCGTAGTCGGGAAGAAAAGGCTCTCACACTTACAGTCATACAGAGGCGCTGAGACTTCGTGTTTTACTGGTTCCATTGCGAATACCTCCTTCGGTGCCGCTTGCTCTGCGAGCAACGGCTTTTTGGTGATCAAAGAGCTTACGGCGCCGTATGCGCCCTGATAAGTCAGACCGCTGCGCGGTCTGACTTATCGAAGAGCGGATGAGCGATGCTCTATTGACCTGCCAGCCAGACCGCTGCGCGCTCTTCGTTATAAACAGCACCGTCAGGACTGTTTATAACAGAGGCGTTTGCTCAATTTTATCCGCCACAGATCAAACAAGACGGGGAACTTGCCTTGTGATCATGACATGCTGATTCATTATCATGGCGCAACTATGCCATAGACATACAAGAAAGTGTATAAGAATTAGAAAAAGCAATCAAGGCAACCACAATAGAGAGTGAGAGAGAGTGTGTGTGGTAAGGGAAGGGTCTTCCAAATTGACATGTATGAAAAATAAGGGTTCTCCTATTTTTTTAATGGGCGATCGCTCTTTCCTCTCTCATACTGACAAAATTTGTCACTCATTACCCATAAATGTCCATCGTCGTACTTTTTTTGCTGAGGTAGGTAGTGCCTGAACGAAAACTACATAAAACTCACCAAAACAAGCTATTAGATACAGACCTCGTAAACAACATGCCAAAAGCGTCATTTTTTTTGGACATTTGTTATTGGCTCTTCGCCGACCTCAACGACT
>DYDK01000208.1 GCA_020717935.1 Desulfocapsa sp. | reverse complement strand
GCCTTTGCTGCTTGACTCCCGGTTGCAATTCTCCTTTTTCTATCCGACGACCTGACCTCTCCGATATCCCAGCCTTTGCCGCCGCTGTTACCTGCCTCTTTCCTGCTTCTCGTGTCTGCATATATACCCCGACCTGTTCTGATTTAATGGCTTTCCCTGACATCGAAATCCTCCTCTGTTAAAAGTGATTTTGATGCCAGGTTTTACCATAACGAACCGGCCAAGGTAATTGTCATCTACCGGCCAAGATAATTGTCACCTAATACAAACTCTTCGTTATGCTTAAAATTTTATCCTCGGAATATCAACTATATGCCTGCGGTAAATTTTTTCGCATGCCTCGATTTTGAACGAAAATCTTCATTTTGCAAGAGGCTCACTTTATAGACCACTTACATCCACAACCCAGGATAATCTTTCATCAAACGCTGAAGAATATGAAGGCCGTCAGGGGTAAAAGACTTTTCCTGACTCTGCTGAAGAATAACGACGGGTGACATGAATCTGCCATCGGCGACTTCTTCCGCTTGCAAAATAAACGGGCCTTCATGGTAACACCGGAAGATTCGGCCCCAGACCCGATTCTGTGCATCTTCAAAATAATGATCAAAAAGCGAAACCGGTGGCGCCCCCACGACTCCAAGCTCTTCCGCCAATTCACGAACGGCTGACTGCTCATATGACTCGTCGGCCTGAACCACACCTCCGGCTGCCACATCCCAGTAACCGGGATAGATATCCTTGGTGGTCGTCCGTTGTTGGACAAAAATCTCGCCTGCCCGATTATACACCAGAATATAACTGGCCCGATGAATCAACCTCTGACGGCGCATGAGAAAACGGGGCACAGCCCCAAGCTTGCGATTGTCACGATCAACAATCTGCACCATCTCCTGGGCAGAAGCGGAAACAGGAGCGGACATAGTGGATGTCTTCTCCTTCAGTCAGCAGTTTCCATGGGCCGCCCGCAACATACCGGCACGGCATCCCCGCCCTTGAGCCGCATATATTTATTGCAAGTCGTACAAATCACCGTGCACTCTTCGGCGGCCTTATCCTCAGTATAGGTCGTTGCTCCCGGGACACCCTCAATAACAAAGCGGGCAAGATTCTGTTTTATAGGGATATATTCGCCAATAGCCGTCATCCGCTTATTTTCCCGGGCACAATCCACCACCACCCGCCACACGGTTTCCATGGAAGCTGTCTCCTGCTCGGTCTCGGGCAGGAATTCAACAACATTTTTCTCTATATGAATTTTCATAATTTTTCCTTTAATGCCTGACCCACTTTGCGACCCAGCTCAACACAGTGAGAAAGCTCTCCAGCCTCGGGGACATATTTCACCTTAATACCGTCATCGACAAGATCAAATTTCATCTCCGTCATGGCCTCATTGAGTAGTTTCACCGCCTCGCCCGACCAGCCATAAGAACCAAAGGCGGCCCCAATTTTATTGGTTGGCCGCAACCCCCGCATATACATGAGGAATCCAGCCATCCGAGGCAACAGACCGTTATTCAGGGTTGGACAGCCAAGGATAATGGCGCTGGCATCGAGGGCCTCCTTCATAACATCACTGCGATGATTATAACGGAGATTATAGAGTTTGACCGAAATGCCTTCATCCTGCAAACCGTTGGCCACTTCTTTGGCCATCATTTCGGTGGAGTGCCACATGGTGTCATAAATGATCATGGCATTGCCCTTGCCTTCATGACGGCTCCAGCGCTCATAAGCCTCAATGGCCATCATCGGATTCTTCCTCCAAACCACCCCATGATCAGGAGCAATCATCTTGATCTCCAGACCCATCTCCTTGACCTTGACAATCAACTTTTTCACCAGCGGCGAATAGAGAGTAAGAATATTGGCGTAATACTTCGTCAGCTCCTCCATGAGAATCGCCGGATCAACCTGATCATCAAACCGTTCACTGGTGCCCAGGTGCATTCCAAAGGCATCGCTGGAGAAGAGGATTTTATCCTCTTTGACATAGGTGAACATGGAATCGGGCCAATGCAGCATACGGGTTTCAAGGAAAGACAAGGTTTTTTCACCCAAACTTACATCTTTACCTGGAACGGCAATCTCATAGGGCCAGTCTTCTCTGTGAAAATGCTGAACCAAGGCCTTCTGCCCCATAGTCGAACAGATAAGTTTCTCGGGCTTGATCAACTCCATCATCTCCGGCAGGGCACCGGAATGATCCATCTCCACATGGTTCACCACAATATAATCGATCTTCTCCGGGTCAACGATTTCTCGAATACGGGCAATCAGATCCGCCTTCATAGATTTCTTGACCGTATCAATAAGGGTGATCTTCTCACCCATAATCAAAAAAGCATTATATGTGGTTCCTCTGTTGGTAGAATATCCATGAAAATCACGGACATCCCAATCAATTGCCCCGACCCAGTAAATATTTTCCGCAATCTGAATTGGCTTCAACTTCCTACCCTCCTGTCAAAAATTGATAATCTCAAACCCTTGTTCAATATATTTTGCCATCCCCGGATGCCCGGACATATCGTCAAGGAGGGGAAGGCCTGCTTTTTTAATATCATCAAGCACCTGCATCTTCGAGGAACAGGCGCGACACACCCCTTCAAGCAACCCTTTCTCCAGCATCTGCCGGTAAAGGGCGTGCAAAAAATGGCCATCCTGGCTGATTTCAGGGATCAGACGAGTTGCCTTACCCTCAATAATAATCCGACACTGATGACCGTGGGCGGCTAACTCCAATCCATTGAGCAAGACATGAATAAAACACATGGGTTGCCCTTGAAAGGCAACCAAGACAACTTTTTTCTGCATGACAGGTCCTTGAGGCTGAATTTTAAAGGCAATAATGTGTTTGACGGGAAAGTGATGCATCCTCAACCGTCAAACACATTGCTTACACTTCAGACCTCGTAAACAACATGCCAAAAGCGTCATTTTTTTTGGACATTTGTTATTGGCTCTTCGCCGACCTCAACGACTAGCCATTTTCCGGCTGGAGTGCGTGCTCCGAGATTTGTCAATTTGCGACAAAGCAGCTCTTGTGCACATCTGCGCCTTGGTTGTTGCAGCGGCTCAAGTCGTACCGTAACTTCAGTCTTGGTTGACTTGATCCAGCCATGACAATTTGTGATTGCATAAAACAGATCCACCAGCTCATTTTCCTCAACACAATGCGGGCGGAGCCAGTCCACCATCTGCTTTCGGGCATTCCAGACAGAAGA
>DYDK01000003.1 GCA_020717935.1 Desulfocapsa sp. | reverse complement strand
TACCCACATTCACATGGGGCTTTTTTCTATCAAATTTTTCTTTTGCCATAATTATTGTCTCCCTGACCTTGAACTGGTTAAAACAGCACATTCTGGAGCCCACAACCAGAGTCGAACTGGTGACCTCATCCTTACCAAGGATGCGCTCTACCAACTGAGCTATGTGGGCCAACACTTAACAAACACAACAGGACGATGGAGCGGGAAACGAGGCTCGAACTCGCGACCCTCAGCTTGGAAGGCTGATGCTCTACCAATTGAGCTATTCCCGCTTAAAGCGTCATGGTGAAACATTAACAAAAAATGGTGGAGGGGGGAGGATTCGAACCTCCGAAGGCGCTGCCGACAGATTTACAGTCTGTTCCCTTTAGCCACTCGGGAACCCCTCCACTCAAAACTTCTTTCAGACTTAAGCCACAACCTATATTTTCACTGCCGCTGCATGACAAACCAGTCACTCTATGCACAGTGGAATCTACTTATTGGAGCTGGCGATGGGACTCGAACCCGCAACCTGCTGATTACAAATCAGCTGCTCTGCCAGTTGAGCTACGCCAGCATATATAAAGCCGCTTAATATACCTGCTCTATTTCAAGAAAGCAATCTTTTTTTATTCAAGAACCGTAATCGAAGAATCAAGGACTCATGAAAAGATATCAACAGTACATGAAACAACAATATACTTCTCAATGTTGCTGGAAACAGCAACATAAGCAAGCATCAACAGCACCACAAATTGACAAGTAAAAAATTCATAAAAAACGGCCATGTCTCGAAGACATGGCCGCTATAAGCACTACATGCTTTTACTCACTATCATTTTAAACTGACAAGTCTTACATGAACTCTCTATGAATCCAGAGGATTTTTACCGTAGGCACTGTCTCTATATCGCTCAAAGGCCATGGCAAAAGTCCGATAAACAAGATGAGCAAATTTTGTATAAGGCATATATAAAAACAGCATCATAACCGTTACCAAGTGGATAAAATAAATAACATATCCTGGCGCAGCTAATCCAGCCCAGCGGGCAATCTCAGCCAGAAGTCCGGTAACGCCGACTGCCATAATTTCCCAAATCAGGAACCAGTCGTAGAAAGTTGGAATCACTCCGTCTTCTGCCTCTTTTTTAGAACGATTACTCCAGAGAATGCCGATACCAACGATCATAGCCACGGCTGAGACATTAGCAAGAATCTTGACCGGATTCCAGACTGACATCGGCCCATGCAGAAACGCAAGACCAGGAATGAGGGCCAAAAGATCATTGGCAGTCGCTGACCAGGCTGTAACAATGAGCAAACCAATAAATGAAAGCATCAAAGGCAGATGCCCCTGCACACGATCACGATTGGTCTTACACTCCTTGAATCGAGTATGCTGAACTATTTCTTGCACTGCTGGCCATAAAAACTCGGTCGTAAACTGCACAACGGAAGGCCGAAACGCAGTCTTGATACCTGCATTTTTCTCCATTCCCTTCCACATTGCGGACACACCTTTATAGGCTGCAGTGACCGCCACACCTGCGGCACCGAGCATAATCGCATCAATAAAAAAAACATTCTTGGTCAACCAGTGAAAATTCCAATGACCAAAAAAGTGTTGATACCCATGCTTGGAAAACTCTTCGGCAGATGGCACTGCAAGCCCCCCAGAAAGTAACCATAAGACAAAAATGATCACTGAAGGAAGGGCAATAAGCATAGGCAAGCCCTTCGAACTGGAAGCGAGTTTCGCCAAGCCAGAAGGCCAGCCATAAAAGGTATAAGCGTAGGCACGTATGGCCCCCAGAACATCGCCTGGCTTTGCCCCTCGGGGACAATATGCCGTACAATCCCCACACTGATGACACAAAAAGATATCAGGATCAGCAACGAGCTTATCCTTCAGCCCCCATTGAGCCCAGATCATCTCCTTGCGAGGAAACGGTTTGGTATCTGTTGACAAGGGGCAAACAACAGAACAGGTGGCACACTGATAGCACTTCTTCAGGGTATCGCCACCAGCACTCTTCAAATACTTAATAAACTCTAAATCGGGCTGAACTTCCATTCTTCTCCTCCTGTTATACGATCAATGAGATCAAACCTCTTGCTCAAGACTGTTAAAGAAGCGATGCTCCTTTGAAATCAAAAAAAAATATGATACTGGCGTTCGCCAGTTAATGCAAGTGACGAAACACCAGTATCATAATAAACAGGACTAGAACCCTTTGAACGGATTGGGGCCAAGATCAACAATCTCATTGACAAAATCATTCAACAGTTGAGGGATTTTATCGTATTCGGTAATGGCCACTTGCTCAGAACGAACGCGTTCAGGCTCAAGACCAAGAGTGGAAAGAGAATCACCAATATTTTCCATCCGCTTGGCGGCAATCTCAGATCCTTTCACGAAATGGCACTGATAGTCATCCCCATACTTACAACCAAGGAGCATGGCACCATCCATACCTGCTGACAGAAGATCACGAACCCAGGCCATATTCACCGAACCCAGACAACGAACAGGAATGACACGAATCATATGACTGATTTTATTATGACGCATACCAGCCATATCCAAGGCAGGATAGGCATCATTCTCACAGGCAAATACGACAATTCGCAGCTTATCTTCATCCTCTTCAGGCACTTCAATGGATTTGACCATGGCACCAATCAGATCGACATTGTAGTCCTTAAAGCCGATAATTCGCTCAGGGCACGCACCCATACAAGTACCGCAACGACGACAACGAGTGGGATTCGGCAGTGGCGTACCCTTGGCATCATCATCAAGGGCTCCAAATGGACACTCCTCTGTACAGCGTTTACACTGGGTACAGCGCTGGAAGAAGAATTCAGGATAGGTTTTATCTCCAGAACGGGGATGAACCGCCACCCCATGATCAGCAGACTCGATACACTGAATGGCCTTCAGGGTAGCACCAGTAGCATCATCAATAGTCTCTTCCATGTTCATGGCCTTTCGTACGCCACCACAGGTATAGATACCGGTACGACGAGTTTCGTAAGGAAAGCAGATGAAGTGAGAATCTGCATAACCGTCAAACAAGTCCAGATCCAAAAAGGCTGGCCCTTGACGATACGCCAGATTGATGGAATTCTCATATTTGGTTGTAGGTTCCATACCAGCGGCCAAAACCACCAGATCCACATTTAAACTTAAATCCTCACCCAGCAGGGTATTTTTGGCGGTTACGACACAACCATTACCAGAAGCAGCAACACCCGTTACCGCGGCCTTGGTCAAGAAAATACCATCATCCTGCTGTATTCCCTTGTAGAAGAGTTCCATATGGCCAGGAGTCCGCATGTGCTGATAGAGGATATACGCCTTGGCATCGGCATTATTTTCACGAACATACTTAGCTTGCTTGAGTGCAACCATAGAGGTTACGGAGTTGCAATAGGGGAAATCCTGATCGTTCTCTTCACCACCAGGACTCATAACAAAGGCAACTGATTTGATCCCGCCAAGTTGCCCATCTTTGGCCATTTTTTCAAACTGGGCATTGGTGACAACCTTATCAATCACGCCATAACCAAGGTGTGGGTACTGTGAAACATCGGCGGGCACCCAGCCGGTAGCCAACACAACGGCACCAAATTTCTGGGCATCAGGATTACCCTCAGCATAGGGTTTCAAGCCGGCGTTAGGATCTTCCATCTGTCCCTTGCTGATCAGATCCTGTTCATCAACTCCAACCTTGGCAGGGGCATCCCATTCAGATTTAGTGCCAGCAGCCTTGAGAGTGACTCCGAAATCACCAGGAGCTCCTGCAATTCTGGCAACCTCACAATTCAACTTGACCGTGATATTGCCATCAGCCTCAACCGCAGCCACCATGGCACCGATAGAATTATCTTCCAGATCAGCATAAGGCAATTTGGTAGGAAACTGCTTGGCCCAGCCGAGTGCCTTACCACCCAGCTTGTCTGCCTTTTCAATAATTGTAACTTTACTGCCGGCCTTCGAGGCCTCCAAGGCCGCTGTCATTCCGGCAATACCACCACCCATGACCAAGATTTCCTTGTTCATGGTTTCTAACTGAAAGGGCTCAGGCAGCTCGGTTTTCTTGGCCCGGGTGCAACCCATACGGATATAGTCAGAGGCAGTCTCCTGGATCCACTCCTTATGGCTATCTTCCTTGCCTTCTTCGGCCGTACCAGCTGACCAGATGACCTGCTCACGCAAATTGACGCGCACGGTGATCTTGTCATCGCCGAAATTAAACTCATTTTGCATGACCCGAGGTGAACAGGCACAAATCGTTACCGTATTCACTCCGTTTTCACTCATGTCTGTTTCAATCAAGGCCCGACCATCAGCACCGCAGAGACAGGCATGAACTTTACAGTCCATGGCCATTTCACCGGAAGCAATCTTGGTTAACCCTTCAATATCGAGGGCCTCGCCGATACCGCAACCTGTACATATATAGGCAGAATACTTTTTATCCATTGCTTACGACCTCCTGGAAACCTGAATTGCCTTTAAGGCAGCGGCAGTAGATGATTGGTTAGTGGTGACAACATCGGCAGCCTTGCGGGCACAACCGGCGGAAATCATTCCCTTGTCAGGATCTGAGATGATAAATCCACTCTTATCCATATTCAAGGCAACGGGTGCCCCTTGCACTGCCAAAGATGGCTGCATACCGGTAGCAAGAATAGCCATATCAACCTTCTGTTTAATTTTCTCACCAGTGACAGCATTTTCCGCAACCACGGTAACGCCACCATCGGCCTCAGGAATGATCTCAGCGACCTTGCCCTTGATGAAAGTGGAATTTTTGTCTTCCATCAGCTTCTCACGGAACTTCTCATATTTACCTGGAGTCCGTAAATCGATATAGAAAACATATATCTTGGCATCAGGATAGCGTTCACGAATATAAGTCATCTGCTTGAATGTGGCCATGCAGCAAATATATGAACAGAATTCCAAATGATTCTCGTCACGAGAACCAGCACACTGAACAAATGCAAAAGACTGAGGCTCCTTGCCATCACCAGGACGGAGAATGGCACCATTGGTTGGCCCACTAGGGGCAGCCATTCGTTCAATCATCATATTGGTGACAATGGCATTGGATTGACCATATTTGAGGTTATCCATTTTGGTTGGATCATACGGAGACCAGCCTGTGGCCCAGATAATGGCACTCACTTTGATGGTCTTGGTCTCAACCTGCATATCCAGATCAACCGCGTTATACTTACAGGCTGCTTTCACAGCTGCGGCCCCGGCCGCTGACAGACCCGCCTTGTTAATTACGAAGCGTCGAGGAAATGCCATCTCATGAGGAAGATACGCCGCCTTGCTCTTATTCATACCAAAGTTAAAATCATTGGCAATCTCATCGGAACAGGCAACGGCGCAATCACCACAGGCGGTACAGTTGGCATTCACGAAACGAGGGGCTGTTTCGAGGGTAACCTCATAATTTCCAGGTCCACCGGTGACCGTTTTGACAGTGGTCATAGTGTAGGAACGAATCCGGCGATTATCTTTAATTCGCTTAAAGTTGATCTCCAAGCCACAACTGGGTGGACACAACTTTGGAAAATATTGATTCAGTTGTGCAACCCTACCACCAAAATAGGCATTTTTTTCTACCAGAAATACATCATTTCCGACCTCAGCGGCTTCAAGGGCTGAAGTCAGCCCGCTGATACCACCGCCTACGACCAAAATTGCACCCGAGGCGCCTTGCTCGTCAGTCATACCATTCCTCCATGAATACACTTAAATTTACATTGAAACTCTTTTCACTCTGCCAAGTACTCGTAAGCAAAACGATCTAAGACATCAATTCCTTACCAACATAAAAACAATTCCTTACAACTTTAGATACTTCATTTGTTTGGCTCTCATCCACGACAAAGGAATCTACCTGATAGCCTTTGGCTTGAATCAACTCCAATACATAGAAAAAATCTCCAGGAATCCGAAGACTCCTGGAGATTTTTTTATTCCATCAACTTACCAGCCTTGGAGATTAAATCCAAGGGTTGGTCTCAACAATGTTAATGCACTCTACTTTCTCACACAGCCACTCTTTGGTCTCTGGATTGAAGGTGGAGTTAACAAAACACTTCCAGTTCTCATCGTCGCAGGTTGGGAAATCTGAACGATAGTAGAACCCTGGATAGCGGGACTCTTTACGGAACTCGATGTGACGAATATGGGTCTCTACACACCAGATACGATGGTAGTTCTCCCAAGCACGAAGGAGTTCATGGAGATCGCCAGCTGCCATCTTCTCAGCATCTTCACGAAGCATTCTCAGAAGATCAAGACAGATATTCAGAAGCTTGCCAGAGGTCATGTAGTAAGTTGCAACACCACCACCATACTCATCAGTGGCCTTCATCAAACGCATCATGATACCAGCTGGTTTGCAGAAGTTAGGGTTAACATTTGAAGATGTGGATGCGCCCACAAACTCATGATAACGCTTAACTGGTGCATAGATCTCATCAGCAAGCTCCTGAGCGGTTTGTTTCAACTCTGGCTTGAATGAAGCGTTGTCACGGCAGAATTTCACCATCTGCTTGGCAACAATACGACCCTCAGCATGGGCACCGGAGGAGAACTTGTGACCGGATCCGCCAACGCCATCACCAGCGGTGAACAGACCGTCAACAGTGGTCATACGGTTATAGCCCCACTTGTACTTGTGAGCACGGGAAGGATTGGCAACATTAGGAACCCAATCTTCCTCTGGACCAGAGGTCCAGATACCACAACAACCGGAGTGAGATCCGAGCATGTAGGGTTCGGTTGGCATAATCTCAGAACCAACTTTCTCTGGCTCGATGTTGGCACCGGCCCACAGACCAGCCTGACCAACAGACATATCGAGGAAATCTTCCCAGGCCTCAGACTCAAGATGTTTCCAGTACTTCTTAACCGCTTTCTCATCCAGACCGGCTGCTTTTTTCGCATCCAAGAAGGCGTTCAGGGCAACATCGGTAGCCATGTAGATTGGACCACGGCCAGCTTTCAGCTCGTTAAGCATCAGGTGGTTACGCAGACAGGTAGGAGTAACAGCAGAAGCACCATAAGGCATGAACTTCTCCAGCTCATCCTTTACTGCTGGGCTGTTGGCATAGAACTCGCCAAGACCGTTCTGCACTTTAGCCTTGAACAGGAGGAACCATGCACCAACCGGGCCGTACCCATCTTTGAAACGAGCTGGAGTGAAACGATTCTCCATCATGGTCAGTGTAGCACCGACCTGAGCACACATGGTGTAGGTGGAACCGGCATTCCATACTGGATACCAGGCACGACCTTTACCCTCACCGGTAGACCGGGGACGGAAGATGTTTACTGCGCCACCGCAGGCAACGAGAGCGGTCTTGCAACGGAATACATGCACCTTGTTCTCACGAGTGGAGAAGCCAACGGCACCAGCAATCTGATTTGGTTTGTTCTTGTCAAGCAGCATCTTCACGATGAAAATTCGTTCAAGGCAGTTATCGGCACCCAGAGCAGTCTTGGCTGGCTCGGCAACGATACATTTGTAGGACTCACCGTTGATCATGATCTGCCATTTACCGGTACGAACAGGAGTACCACCCTCACGGAGGGTCTTGGCAGGGGCAGCTCCGTCAAGGTTGTTGCCATCAGCATCGAGCTTCCAGATTGGCAGGCCCCACTCTTCGAACAGCTTTACGGACTCATCTACATGACGACCACAGTCATAAATAAGGTCTTCACGAACAACGCCCATCAGGTCATTACGAACCATCTTCACATAGTTCTCGATGGGGTTCTCGCCGATATAGGTGTTGATAGCAGAGAGACCCTGTGCGACAGCACCAGAACGCTCCATGGAAGCCTTATCAACGAGGGTAATTTTCATATCAGCAGGGGCCCACTTCATGATCTCAAAAGCGGTTCCGCAAGCAGCCATACCACCACCAACGATGAGACAGTCAACATCATGCTCGACGATCTCAGGATTGACAACGGCAGGAATTTCACCATTTGGTTTATTTGGTAATGCCATATTAAAATCTCCTAAAGATATTAAAAGAGTTTGTGTGTAATTCTTCTCACATGCGAGCCAGAATTATTTCTTTGGTGTTGGCAGAGCTGACTCAAGAGCCAGGCACTCATCATCCAGGTTGGCACCTTTGGTACCGACATAGGCATTGGCAGCACCCTCAGAGGTGGTACGAACAGGGAACTTGAAGCGTTTGATATTGCCATTACGGAACTTCACAGTCCACATAATATCAGCAGCACTGCGCATTGGATGAACTTGACCACCCATGGGCACGAAGTCATCATAGCCGCGAACAAAGATTGCGCCCTGTGGACAAATCTTTACACAAGAATAGCACTCCCAGCAGGCATCTGGCTCCTGGTTGTAGGCACGCATCTCCTCTTTGTTAAGCACCATCAGATCGTTGGGGCAAATGTACATACACGCTGTTTTGTCTCCGCCCTTGCAACCGTCGCACTTGGAAGGATCTACATAACTTGGCATAAAACTACCTCCTCAGTTTATTTTTACTTTTGCGACCCAGAACAGACTGGGCCAACTTAACCGCTACCTGAAAAACTTTTTTTAACACTTGTACGCCACAATTCCCTCTGCCAAAAAAGAAAGCAAAGAGATTACTTAAAAAAGGATAACTACCTTTTATCACTAAAAATCAATCGCCGACTATCCATGACAAAAAAAATGAACGGTCACTCATTTTCATAGAGTTCATCTTATAGTGTGTTGCCGAATGATTGTCAAGAAAATTATTCACAAACAGTCACACCTGATGGTCTCGCAAAAAGTCCCCAAATGGGCTTTTTCTCAAATATCGCCCCTGTAATTTCGACAGGTTACAGACGCACTCTTGGGCGTTTTCGACTTTTTGCGAGACCATCACACCTGTTTCAATATGATTTTCTCACCAGAATCTCCCGCGGCTTGGCACCATCTGCCGGGCCAACAATCCCCGCTTTTTCCATCATCTCGATCAAACGGGCCGCTCGATTATAGCCTATCCGCATTCGCCGTTGCACCATAGAAATGGATGCCTGCCCTGATTCACAAACAATCGTCACCGCTTCATCATACTTCTCATCGGAATCCTCATCGCCACGATCTTCGCTGGCCGCCCCTTCTTCGACTTCAGCCACCACCGAATCATCATACGAAGCATTCCCCTGATCTTTAAGAAAATCAACAATCTGGGCAGTTTCATTCTCTGAAATGTAGGCCCCATGCACCCGTTGCAGCCCTTTACCGGAAGGTAAATAGAGCATATCACCGGCCCCCAGCAGATGTTCTGCCCCGGAAGAATCAAGAATCGTCCGCGAATCTATCTTGGAAGCCACTTTAAATGAAATGCGTGTGGGAAAATTTGCTTTGATCAGGCCCGTCAACACATCGACCGAAGGCCGTTGAGTAGCCAGAATAAGGTGCATTCCAGCGGCTCTTGCCATTTGGGCCAAACGGGCAATGGAGCCCTCCACATCCTTGGCAGCGGTCATCATCAAATCAGCCAGCTCATCCACAATAATGACAATATAGGGTATTTTTTCACTGATATGCTGGTTATAGGAATCAAAATTCTTGACCTTTGCCTCTTCCAACAATCGGTATCGTCGCTCCATCTCCCGCACCGCCCACTGCAAAGCCCGAGACGCCAGCTTGGGATCCACCACCACCGGATGCAGAAGGTGGGGAATGCCTTCGTAGCCTGACAACTCAATGCGTTTCGGATCAATCATCAGTAGCCGCACCTCATCAGGTGTGGCATTATACAACAAAGATGAAATAATGGTGTTGATAGCCACACTCTTGCCCGCTCCCGTGGCGCCAGCGATAAGCAGATGGGGCATCCTGGCCAGATCAGCAATAACCGGATTACCAACGACATCAAGGCCAAGGGCGATGGAGAGCTTGGCCAGCGAAGAGCGATAGGTTTCGGTGGTCAGCAGATCACGGATATAAACGACCTGTCGGTCTTTATTGGGAATCTCGATACCAAGAGCGGCCTTGCCCGGCACCGAACCCACCACCCGTACCGACTGGGCCTTGAGGCCAAGGGCCAGATCGTCGGCCAACGAAACAATTTTATTGATTTTAATACCAGCAGCCGGTGCATATTCATAGGTGGTTACCACCGGGCCCGGCGAAATTCCCACCACCTTGCCAGAAACCCCGAAATGACCCAGTTTCTCTTCAAGTTTCTTGGAAATAGTATAATACTCCTCATTATCCACCTTGGTCACGGTTATCTCCGGCTTTTCCAGCAGAGACAAGGGCGGCAAACTCCACGGGCCACGAGATACCGGTCGCAAAGCAAAAGACTCTTCGGTATTTGGCAATTCTGGTGGCACCAGCAACTCCTTGACCACTGGCACACCACCGGCCACAACCGGAATAAATTCAATGACAGGGCCTTCTGATTTTACCGAAACTGACTCCTTTTCGGGCACCAAAAGAGTAGATGCCCGCCGCACCTTCGCCTGACCATGTAACCATGTATCCCGCTGCCCATCCCGACTGCCACGCAACCTTTGCACACCCTGCCAGACAAATGAAGCCAGATCGTAAGGGGACAAACGGATAGAGAGCATGAGGGAAAGAATAAGAAGGACGACACAAAAAAGCACCGCACCAGGCCCGGCAACCACCGTGCATAAAAGACCGAATACGGTCTTGCCAAGAAAACCGCCTGTCTCAACCGGAACAAGGGAAAGCAAAGAAAGGGATGACAAAAGACCGCAGGTAGCAATAACCGCACCGGTCAAACCCGCCATTATCTGCGGCAGACGGTGAAAGGCCATGATCGGCCCAAAGAAGATAAATGAACTAAAGAAAACAAGACCCACCAGAAGGTAGGCCCCAACACCAGTGAACTCGACCAGAAAACGGGCTGCCATCTGCCCTAATTGTCCACCCCAGTTGCCACCAATGGACAAAGAAAAAGATACGAGACTGATAAAAAGATAACAGGAAAAAAATATGCCGCAAACAGCCACTGCTTGCTGCTTCAACCCAGGTCTGTTTGTGAGTGTTTTTTGCCCCATGGGGAGACTTCAGCCGTTTGCCAGCGAAGGGCCAACTTCTTTATTTTCCTTTTCCCCACTGCCCCGAATCGCCCTTCGAACCGCATCGAGGATCCCGTTAATAAAGGCTGGTGAATCCTCTGTGCCATAGCGTTTGGCAATCTCAACCGCCTCATTGATGACCACTTGATCCGGGGCATCAGGACTGTAGAGCATCTCATACACGGCAATGCGCAACAGATTTCTATCAATCAGGGAAATTCGCTCAATACGCCAATTGCTGGCACTATCAGCAAGCAAGGTGTCAATCTGTACCAGGTTTCTCATCGTCCCCTTGAGTAACTCCAGGGCATACGGATGAGCCAGCTTCGGGGCTGGATAGTGCGTGCAAAAGAGGGTAAAACGGGCTTCAAAGTCTTCATGCAATTGAACTCCATCAGGAAAAAACTCTTCCTGAAAAAGAAACTGCATGGCCGTTTCTCGTGATTTTCGCCGCATTCCCATGGTCTTTCAGCACATTAAAATTACTGCAAATTTACCAGCAAATTGGCCATTTCAATAGCCGCCACGGCAACTTCGGCCCCTTTGTTCCCAGCCTTGGTACCGGAGCGTTCGATCGCCTGCTCGATAGTTTCAGTGGTCAAGACCCCGAAAAGCACTGGAACTCCTGTTTCCAGCCCCACCTGAGCCGAGCCCTTGGAAACCTCATTCACCACCACATCAAAATGAGGGGTCGCCCCACGGATAACCACGCCCAGACAGATCACCGCATCATACTTCTGCGAGGCCGCCATTTTCTTGGCAATCAGGGGAATCTCAAAAGCCCCGGGCACACGGGCCACATCAATATCAGTATCCACCGCACCGGAACGGATCAGGGTATCAAGCGCCCCCTCCAGCAACTTTTCAGAAATAAAAGAATTAAAACGGGCCACAATAATAGCGAATTTTTTCCCATCCGCCTTCAGACTCCCTTCGATGATATTTGCCATGATCTTCCCTTTACATTCTTTAGATAATCGGTTGTCACTATATACAGTGAGCCTCTTGCAAAATGATCTTTTCGCCCAAACTCTTCGTTATGCTCAAAATTTTATCCTCGGAATATCAACTATATGCCTGCGGTAAAATTTTTCGCATGCCCCGATTTTGAACGAAAATCTTCATTTTGCAAGAGGCTCACAATTATTCATTCAAAGAGCCACTACGCATCATCCACTTCGATAAGATGACCCATTCGATCCCGTTTGCACTGGAGGTAGCCCTTATTTTCTTCACTGGCAGCCATCTCGATGGGAAAACGATCCACCACCTCAATCCCATAGCCTTCCAGACCAATAATTTTCTTCGGATTATTGGTCAGTAGACTCATCTTCCGGACTCCAAGATCACGAAGGATCTGGGCACCAATCCCATAATCACGAAGATCGGCCTTGAAACCCAGATGGATATTGGCCTCTACCGTGTCCATGCCTTCCTCATCCTGAAGATTATACGCCTTGAGTTTATTCACAAGCCCTATTCCCCGCCCTTCCTGACGCATATAGAGCAACACCCCGCAACCTTCCTGATCAATCATCCGCATGGCTGCTGACAACTGCTCGCCACAGTCGCAGCGGGCAGAACCAAAGACATCACCGGTGAGACACTCAGAATGTACACGAACCAAGACCTTTTTGCCGGGATCAATCTGCCCTTTGACCAAGGCCACATGCTCCAATTGATCAACATCGTTGGTATAAACAACTGCCTTGAACTCGCCGGCATGTTCAGTAGGCACCCGGGCCTCGGCAGCCCGATGAACAAGGAGGTCCTTACGCAAACGATAGGCAACCAGATCAGCGATAGTGGCTATTTTGAGATCATGCTCGGCGGCAAACTTTTCCAGATCAGGCATCCGCGACATGGTTCCATCTTCATTCATGATCTCACAAATGACTCCGGCCGTCCGGCATCCCGCCAAACGAGCCAGATCAACCGACCCTTCGGTCTGCCCAAGACGGACCAGCACTCCGCCCGCCCTCGCCCGCAATGGAAAGATATGACCAGGACTGATAATATCGTGCGGCTTCACATCAGGGGCAACCGCCGCCTCGATGGTGCGGGCCCGATCAGCAGCCGAAATTCCGGTTGAAACTCCGGTGCGGGCCTCAATACTGATCGTAAAGCCTGTGCCGTAGGGCGACTTGTTATCGGTCACCATCATCGGAAGTCGTAATTTGTCGACCAGATCAGGACTCAAGGTCAGACAGATCAAGCCCCGACCATAACGGGCCATAAAATTGATGGCCTCAGGGGTCACGGCCTCGGCGGCCATGCAGAGGTCGCCCTCATTCTCCCTATCCTCATCATCCACCAGAATAATCATCTTTCCGGCCTTGATGTCCTGAATTACATCCTCTATTGGGCTGACTGCCATGATCTCATACCTTTCATTAAAAAATATTATTTTTTTGCACTCTGAAAACCCTGTCAAAAAAAACCATGCTCCACCAAAAAGGCAGAATTGATCTTTTCCGACTCCGCCCCGGCCGGGGACAAAGAGCGAGGGAGAAGCAATTTTTCTATATATTTGCCAATAATATCCACCTCGATATTGACGCAACTGCCAATCCGCAAGGCACCAAGGGATGTCACCTGCAAGGTGTGGGGGATAATAGAAACCTCAAACCGCCCTGGGCCGCAACGGTTCACAGTCAGACTCACCCCATCGATGGTGATCGAGCCCTTTTCAATGACATAGCGCTCCCATTGTTCCGGCAAGGAAAATGAGAAGAGGATAAAAGCCCCGGCAGACCGGCGTTCCCGTACTGTGGCCACGCAATCCACATGGCCGGAAACGATATGCCCACCCAAGCGGTCAGAAAGCCGCAAGGCCCGCTCCATATTGACCATAGCACCAACACCAAAATTGCCCAGAGTCGAGCGGTTCAAGGTTTCTGGAGACACATCAACGGTAAACCGGCGCCCCTTGATACTATAAGCCGTCAGGCAAACTCCACTGACAGCAATGGACTCCCCTTCTTCCGGAGAATCAAGGTCAAAGCCCGCCTCAAGATCAAAGGCCAGCCCCCCGCCCGCGCCTCGTTTCCTTCGTAATATGCCTGTACCGGCAACAATGCCTGTAAACATTGGGGTCTCAGACGGCCTCTTCCAAGGCCTGAGCTTTTTTTACAAATTGCTCGGCAATGTTTTTATGTTTATACCTGGAATGAATGGCGGCAATGGTGCGATAAGCATCGGCAGCCTTAGCCATCTCCCCGGCATCAAGATAAACAGCAACCATCCGCTCCAGGGTCTCGACCGCCCCCTTAGGGTTATTGTTGCGATTATAGGAATCCAGCAGGTCAAGACAGATCTTGACCGCTTCGGGATACTGTTTCAATCCCTGGTACACTGCGATCAACTGGTTGGACAGGGCCATCAGGCTCATGGGATCGTCTTCTTTTTCACAGATTGTCCAGGCCCGCTGATAATGTTTCAAGGCCTTTTCAAATTCCAGCCGTTGCAAGCAGACATGACCCAACTGATGAGAGGCATTGGCCACACCGTTGATATTTTTATCTTCCTCAAAGGCCAGCAGGGCATTATGCAGGGCAACCGCAGCCTGAGCCAGTTCCTTTTTTTCCAAAAATTCCTTGCCCTCATCATATAAGGCCTGGGCCGGATCAGTCGCTTTCTTTTTGACCGCCGGAGCAATAGTATCAAGAGATTGTAGTTTGGTCGTATTCATTTTTGAGATTCTCCTCCATGAATCTTGGCCACCGCCTCACGGGCCAATACAGAAACAGTATAGGTATGGGGCTGTGCATCTTCCCAAATCATCAACTCAGCCATATCATCAACCAGCGCCATAAGTTGCAAGGCAACTTCAGTGGCCTTGATACGGCCCATCAGCAGAGCAATAAGACCACGCATGGCTGGATTCGGATGAGACAAGAAATGGAAAAGATTAAAAAATGTTGTCTCACGGATAAGATCAGGCCGCACCTTGGCAATCTTGGCCAAAGCCCAGACAACCTGAAGCTGAGTGGAGCTATCGCCCATATAGTTCAAAAGATGACGGGTAAAGGCCCCAAAAATATCTGGCCGCCCAGCAATAACCTCACCCAAAGTCTCCACCATGCCCCACGGGGTAGCAGCAGAGTCGGAACACGCCTCAAAGAGTCGGTGCAATAATTCAGAAACCTGCCCTGGCTCACGACTGGCCACCCGCGCACAAACCTGACCAATAATCCAAGCAATTCGCATCCGCTGGCCCGCATCGGGCTCATACAAAAGGCGTTGCAATAGGCGAAGGGTCTTTTTATCATCAAAACAAAGAGCAACCAGGGCATCAATATCACCACAATCGGCGAAGTGTTTCACGACCTGTTTATTCGCTTTGTTCTTTTTTCTTTTAGGGTCAGGTGCGGGCTCCATGACCATAGGAATCTGTTCAGTCTGAGCATTCTGTTGAGAGGACTGAATCCCTTTCTTTTCCTTTATCCTCTGAGATATTTCGGTGACCGCCGTGTGCAATCGCACAAAATAGAGCACCCCTCGCACCGGTCGCCCATCCATGTTTTTGGTATTGACAACCAGATGAGTCAACTCATCATAGTCTTCAACCAAACCCGTAAGATAATCCTCTTCAGGCAGGAGATCCCAGGCAAAATCCCAGTTATTATCACAGGCCAGTACCAAGGTCTCAACCATAGCCGATCCGATATTATGACCAGTAGGGTCACAGCTATAGACCGCACCGCAACGGCATCGCCCCACCTTGAACTCGTGCATTTTGCGTTCAATGGCATCGGTTGCCCGCCCCACCTTCTGGCCGCAGAACGGGCACCAAGGCGGGGTTGTTATTCGTTGTTTACTCATTAGCAGCGCTCATTTCCGTTTTATGCCAGCTCTTGATTGAGCCTGCTGACAAAATTCGGATCCACAGAATATCCCAATTCTTTTGCTTTTTCCATGTGCTGTTTAGCGGCCTTCATCTCACCACTGAAAAACAAGGCCACCGCGAGATTATTCTGGGCCAGCGGCGAATCGGGGTCAAGCTCGACCCCCTTTTGAGCCGCCTTGAGCGCCCGCTCGTCCTCGCCCTTCATGGTGAGCACCGCCGTCATATTCATCCACACCGTAGCCAGCTTGGGATTGTATTGAATGGCCTTATCATAAGCGGCAATAGCCTTGTCCAACTCATTGCGCTGCTGCCAGATTAGCCCCATATTAGCATGGGCCTGGGCAGTCTCAGGCATGGCTCGGATCGCCTCTTCGTTGAGTTCCTGAGCCTTGGCCAGATCACCCTTGCCAAAATAAATAGCCCCCAGGTTAATCATGCTCTCGGCACTCATGGGATCAATAGCAATAGCCCTCTCAAGCATCTTGATGGCATCAGCCACCTGGCCGGCCTTCAGATAGACCAAACCCAGATGATGATGGGCCATCACATTATTGGGATTCTGCTGGCATTTTTTCTCAAATTCTTCGATAACCTTCGACAAATCTTCCTGCAAATTTTCCGGCACCTGCTCTGACATACCCTACCCCTCTCTGCAAATCAAACGACGGGATACCAAACACCCTGTCTTTATAGTCAATCACACACCTGCATCCATTAAAATCTCAAACAGAAAACGCATACACTATAGACACCTTCAACACACTTGCAAGCAGGAAATATCCTGATGGAGAATAAGTGATGACAGCGAGAAAGGATTTTACATTGATGATTGCCTCCTGTCACGCTATGTAGAGTCTCCTCAAAAACTCATTTTCATCATAGCTGGCAGAATCTGTTTGATTCCACGCGCCCCCCAAACGCCAGTATCAATGGCCGGAAGTTTTTTAAAAAATAGCGCCAGAAACTGAATCTTATAGAGATTGTTCTCAGGGCGAGACATCTTGCTGAAAATCAACAGATTCATCACCAGAAAGACACCTCAAATCCATGCTTCGCAGTTTTCACTGTCCTGGCAAAGAGGCAGTTGAGGCGGATTGACTGCTTTTTCGGCCATCCAATCAACAACAAAATTGGCCACCGGCCCCGCCAACATCCTCCTTGTGAGGGACACAATAATGGGTGGACTCCAAGGTGCCAAAAAACACTCGTTGTTCTATATCTGAAGTTTCCCATAAAAGCACTACGCCGCCATCTTCAGCAACATGGTTATAATAGAATTTACCATGGATTTGCGTGGAGCAGGGCATAACCCAGAAAAATTATCAT
>DYDK01000207.1 GCA_020717935.1 Desulfocapsa sp. | reverse complement strand
CGTTGAGGTCGGCGAAGAGCCAATAACAAATGTCCAAAAAAAATGACGCTTTTGGCATGTTGTTTACGAGGTCTGAAGATAAGTGATACCAGCCGTTTTATAGCACCTGCTGGTTAACTTGTGGAGGGGCGTGTCTATTGGGACTGCCCCTTTTTTGTGATTGTTTTTCCATTGTTTTTTTAGACTCAGTGGGGAATTAATTTTTTATTAAACGAGTGATGGCAAACGCAGTTTGTTTCATCGGGTTGAATTGAAGGAGATTGATTATGAATATTACAAGTCAAATGGTAAAAGACCTGCGAGATAAAACAGGTGCAGGGATGATGGATTGCAAAAAAGCACTCAGTGAACATGCGGGTGATATGGAAAAAGCCATTGATTTTCTTCGACAGAAAGGGCTGGCAGTGGCGGCAAAAAGGGCCGGACGCGCAACTAGTGAGGGGGTGATTGAGACCTATATCCATGCCGGTGGTAAATTGGGAGTTATGGTTGAATTGAATTGTGAAACTGATTTTGTTGCCAAAACCGATGGCTTCCGTGAATTTGCTCGTGATGTTGCCATGCATATAGCTGCGGCCAATCCGGTTTCTTTGAGCCGAGATGATATTGCCGCCGATATTGTCGAACATGAGAAACAGATTTTTGTGCAGCAGGCCATTGAATCCGGGAAACCTGCCAATATTGTTGACAAGATGGTGACTGGTAAAATTGATCGTTTTCTGGCTGAAGTCTGTTTGTTAGAGCAACAATTTGTAAAGAATCCCGATAAATCCATTCAGGATATGCTGACCGAGTTGATTGGAAAAATGGGAGAAAATGTTTCCATTCGTCGTTTTGTTCGTTTTCAGGTGGGGGTGTAATCCGCCCTATTGATAGTTATGAATGTGTTTTCTCTCTTTTTTGGGGGGCAAAGGCCAGCTCTTTTTTTACTCTTTCTTCATGTATTTATTGAAATGCAAAGGAAATTTTCATGCAGATACACTATAAAAGGATTTTGTTGAAACTGAGTGGAGAGGCCTTGATGGGTGAAGATAGTTTTGGTATCAATGCTGGGGTGATTGGTTTCGTGGCTTCCGAGATTAAAGAACTTGTTGCCTTGGGCGTTGAGATGGGGGTAGTGATTGGAGCTGGTAATATCTTCAGGGGTGTGGCCGGGGCCGGCAAAGGGATGGATCGGAGCACCGCCGATAATATGGGGATGTTGGCCACGGTTATTAACAGCTTGGCCCTGCAGGATGCCTTAGAACGGGATGGTGTTATTACGCGGGTCATGTCGGCTATTCCTATGCCGTCTGTCTGTGAGTCATATATTCGTCGCCGTGCCATTCGTCATCTTGAGAAAGGGCGGGTGGTTATTTTTGCTGGGGGCACTGGAAATCCTTATTTTACTACCGATTCCGCAGGGGTTCTTCGGGCCCTTGAGATTAATGCTGATGTTGTGATCAAGGCGACCAAAGTAGATGGTATTTTTGATAAAGATCCAGTGGGAGCATCTGATGCCATTAAATATGACCGTTTAACTTATGATGTTGTATTGCAGAAAGGCTTGCGGGTAATGGATGCGGCTGGCATTGCTTTGGCTCGGGATGATAAAAAGCCCATCATGGTGTTGAATATGAATACGAAAGGAAATATCTTGAAGGCCGTCTGTGGTGAACAGGTGGGAACCTTGGTCACGGTGTGAATGACGATTTAAGACTCAAGTGGGAGATGATGCGATGAATGAAGTGCTGATGGAAATGGAAGACAAGATGGAAAAGAGTCTTGAGGCCTTTCGGCATGAGCTCTCCAAGGTACGAACTGGTCGGGCATCATTGGCACTGATAGAGGGGATCTCCGTGAATGCTTATGGAAGTGTCATGCCCTTGAATCAAGTGGGCTCTATGACTATTCCTGAGAGTCGGATGATTGTTATAACTCCTTGGGATCCGCAGATGTTGCCTGCCATTGAGAAGGCCATTCTCAAATCAGATGTTGGCTTAACTCCGGCCAATGATGGGAAGATGATTCGTCTTTCTATCCCACAGCTTACCGAGGAGCGCCGCAAAGATCTGGTTAAACATGTGAAGAAGATCGCAGAAGAAATTCGAGTTGCGGTTCGCAATATTCGTCGTGATGCCATTGATGTGTTGAAAAAACAGAAAAAAGATAAGGAAATATCTGAAGACGACCTCTTTAAACTTCAAGATGATGCCCAGCATAAGACTGATGGCGTGATGAAATTGATTGACGCTATCACTGCTACCAAGGAAAAAGAAGTGATGGAGGTGTGATGGAGGATGATTTCCGTCGTTCAAAAATAACTCATTTGTTTCGGTTGCATGAACCTGTAAATAACTAGGGAAAATACTATTAATTCCTCTACGACTCCTCATCTTTCCAGAATACAATATTATTATTGTTGTTCGTTGTTGAACAATCTTCGATAGCGCCTTATGTCTTCTGCAACTTCTCCCCTCGATCTTGCGCGTATCCCCAGGCATGTGGCCATTATTATGGATGGTAACGGGCGTTGGGCCAAGCAACGGAATCGTCCGCGACTTTTTGGACATAAGGCAGGTGTTGAGTCGGTGCAAAGGGTCGTGGAGGTGGCCCGGGAAATTGGGGTTGAGGTTTTGACTTTGTATGCCTTCTCATCAGAAAACTGGAATCGGCCAGTAACGGAAGTTGCTGGTTTGATGTCTTTTTTGAAGAGTTATCTCCAGACCGAATTGGCCAAGATGTTGCATAATAACATTCGACTGACCTGTATTGGTGAGCAGGAGAGGTTGCCTATTGAGGTGCAGGAAGTCTTGCAGAAGGCTATGACTGCGACTGCGGCAAATACTCAATTGACCCTGAATCTCGCCTTGAGTTATGGCGCTCGCTCTGAACTCACAAGGGCGATGAAAAAGATTGCCTTGGCCTGCCATTCCGAGGAGATAAGTATCAATGATATCAGTGAAGAGCTGATTTCAGCTTCCTTGGATACAGCGGATTTGGGTGATCCCGATCTGTTGATTCGCACTGGTGGTGAGGCCCGATTGTCAAATTTCCTCCTCTGGCAGGCCTCGTATAGTGAGATTTTTTTTACAGAGACGATGTGGCCTGATTTTCGTGAAGCAGCCTTTCTTCAGGCTATCGCTGATTTTCAGCAACGAGAACGACGATTCGGTAAGATTAGTGAGCAACTGCTTGATATTGAGAAAATCTAACTTCAGACTTCCTGATCCGGATGGGTAATTTCCTGAAAAACCGGAATCGCCGATTG
>DYDK01000206.1:500-3257 GCA_020717935.1 Desulfocapsa sp. | reverse complement strand
CTGAATTGCGACCAGATTTGGGTTAGATTTGGCTGTGCCGATTGAACAGGTAAGCGAGCACAGCGAGACTCCGAAACCGCAGGCATAATTGTGTTATGTCGAGGATTTTGTGATTGAGGCACAGCCAAAGATGGCCCAAAGATGGGAAGCAAAATGGTATATTGGTAATTTCCGAGTCCCTAAAGCGTTAAGCGACAATACATTAGGGCCTCGGCAAGAATAAATCGTTCCGTATTGCGCAGGATTTTCAGTCATCCCCCAAGGGGACTTCCTACGGGGCGTATTCGAGGAGCGGAAAGAGGCGCATAGCAGGGCTATGAAACTCTTTTCGTGACGAAGAAGATGACTGAAAAGACCAGCAAGACGGGATGATTTATTCTTGCCGAGGCCCTTAAACAAAATTGCGCTCAGATTTGGGTCAGATGTAAGCGTAGTGATTGAGCCGCATCCAAAGATGGCTCGAAGATGAGATGCAATCTGTTCAAGTTATTTGTGGACAGGCCCCTAAGGAGCCGTTACGAAATACCTTGGCTTTTTTATATTGATTTCGTAGCGGTTCCTTATGCCGCTCCAGTCAACTCATTGGCCATGTTATTTGTTTACAGCGGCTAAACGAAATGCCGGGGACAGAATTCAATTCTGTCCCCAACTGATCCAATGGAAAAATCAATCTGCCCCCGGTCGTTCTGCGGTTCTCTTTTCTCGTCCTTCTTCCCCCGCTCGCAAGCCACCTCTGGGTAGCCGCACCAGCAAACCAGAAAAACGCAAAAGGTCACTGTCCGCCGCGCACTAACCGCACCTGAGAGCCGTCGTCGTCGCGATAACCGACGTCCGAATAGCCATAATAGAAATCGACATACCACGCGTTGTCCGAATAGTCGGCATAGGGTGACCCAGACCAGACAGACGAAGATGGCGTATTGGGGAATCTGGTCAAGTTGATGGACGGATCATAACATTTTTCTTCAACGATGGAGTCCAGCTCCTTGACATTGGGAAGCCGCCAGTCGGTATATCCGGCAAAACCACCGTTGTTGTTGACCACGCCGGGTTGTTGCAGGGCGGTCTGCCAGGTAAAGGTCGTTGCGGAACCAGTGTCACAGTTGGCGCCAGTCACTCCCTCCATACATTTCTTCCATATCAGGCCAGTCTTGGTGTCGGTAACAGTGCTGTCACCATTATCCGTCAACTGGCTGTCCGGAGTTGAGGCGGGCATATTGGCATTGCAGGTCTGGGCCTGTGCCGAGCGAAAGGGGACACAGATGAAAAGAAAAAGAATCAGGAAACGACAGATCCGCATAATGAAACTCCTGTTTGAGAAAAGGGGAAGGGTTATGGATTCAATACAACGACGACGAAGCCCGCCTTTCAAGTAGCCTTGCTGGCGGATGATGACTTTACTGACGGCTAAACAATGATTTTCTGGTTCCCATGCGCAGCATGGGAACCAGAACGCCACTTAAGTTAATGACATTGACTGCGAACCGCAGAATGTCGAATGACGAATGTCGAATTATGAAGTTTTTTTCCGATCCTCATCCATTCATCTGTCTTAAAACTTCGACATTCGGTATTCGACATTCGGTATTCTGCGGTTCGCTTTTCTCTTCCCTTTTCCCCCGCTCGCAAGCCACCTCCGGGTAGCCACGCCAGCAAACCAGAAAAACACAAAAGTCACTGTCCGCCGCGCACTAACCGCACCTGATAGTTGTTGCTGCGATAATCGATGTACGAAACGCCACCGCTGAAGTCGACACCCCACGCGCCGTCCGAACCGTCGGCAACGGGCGACCCAGACCAAACAACCGAATACTCTGGGGTATTCGGAAAATAGGTCGTATCAATGGCTGGCCAGACTCGATCAAAGGACACAATCCCCCGCAACTCCTTACGGGTCGGCATCCGCCAGTCGGACTGGCCGCAGAGGCCAACCGCATTGACCCGGGCCGCGAAGACCTGAGTATTGCAATAGGTGGCGGGTTGCCCAGAGACATACCCCTCGCAGGTATCGCCGGGATTCTCATAGCCATTAGCCCCGCCGTTGGTGCTGGAGTCGGTATTGTACCAAGAGTAGCTGTCATTCTGGTCGCGCAGGCCGCCGTCGGAAGTCTTCACCTCCCAGATCAGGCCAGTGACATTGTCGCGGGTGCAGGCCCAGTCATTTGCGCCACTGCCGATGGTGGCTGTTGACAGCAGTGCCGCACCGCTGTTGGCAATCTTGGTGAAGCTGAATCCAGCATGGCCGTCGGCATTATCGTTATGAGTCACATCGCGGCCATGCGAACAATCCTGAGCGCCAATCTCCTCGCCGGTACAGCCGGGGTTATTGCCGTTGGGATAGGAGCCGCCCCAGTTGATGCCGGTATCGTTCAAGTTCATGGGGGAGGCAACAACAGCAAAGCTCGCAACCACCGTGCAATTTGCGGTGATGGCGTTAGTGGTGTAGGTGGCGCCAACCAACGAACCACCACAAGTGCCGCCGACGCTCGCCGTGTAGCCAGTGTCTGGGGTCACGGTAAACTGGGTGGTCGAACCATGATTGATAGTCTGAGGTGTGGCGGGGCTAATGGTTCCATGCGCTCCAGCAGAAGGTGTCACAGCATAGGAGTTGAGGCTGAAGCTCGCAACCACCGTGCAATTTGCGGTGATGGCGTTAGTGGTGTAGGTGGCGCCAACCAACGAACCACCACAAGTGCCGCCGACGCTCGCCGTGTAGCCAGTGTCTGGGGTCACGGTAAACTGGGTGGTCGAACCATG
>DYDK01000206.1:0-392 GCA_020717935.1 Desulfocapsa sp. | reverse complement strand
GTGTAGCCAGTGTCTGGGGTCACGGTAAACTGGGTGGTCGAACCATGATTGACGCGCTGGGCCGTGGACGGGCTAATGGTTCCATTCGCCCCCGCAGAGGGAGTTACGGTATAGCCATCTAACAACAACAAATATACAGGCGTCAGGGCGTTTTGAACAGCCTGGGCGCCCCCGCAGAACAAAAAGGACACCAGCACACAGAGCATTATGACCGCATTTTTTTGTTTTTTCACCACTGCCTCCTGTCGCAGAAGAAATGAGCCGGAGAGACAAACCAGCCGATTATCGTGATTGGGTAACGGAATGACCGAAAATGAAGAACGATTCATTTCTTATACCTGAATCCGTGGCACAGTAATTGCTGAAAGCGCTCATAATATCTTGATATTTAA
>DYDK01000205.1 GCA_020717935.1 Desulfocapsa sp. | reverse complement strand
TTATCCTCGTAACCACAAAAGATCTCAACGGAAATTTAGTCATATGTACAAGCCGACTCTTTAAGTTCAGATTTCCTGATCCGGACGGGTAATTCACCTAATATTCGGAAAGGGGAACCGCACATTTTTTATACTATTCGCCATACGATAAAATGGGGACAACCCCCCGATACTACTGAGGACAATCCCTATTTTATCCGATTGACTCCCGAGATGGGCACCAGAAAATATGCCAACGCCAAGTGCGACCGGATCAGGAAATCTGAAGTTAATGACATTGAGTTGCAGGCTGCTCCTCAACTTCCGTTTTCACTATTGATTATTCCCCTTTCCCATTCACTCCTTCCTCCTCACCATTTTTTCATCATGAACGGAAATACTCTTCGCCAAAAGTTTTTAGACTATTTTGCCCATCGCGATCATACAATCGTTGAAAGTTCATCACTTGTGCCTAAAGATGACCCAACTCTGCTCTTTACCAATGCCGGCATGGTGCAGTTCAAGACGGTGTTTATGGGCGAAGATCGGCACGATTTTGTGCGGGCCACGAGCTCACAGCGCTGTGTGCGCGCTGGCGGCAAGCACAATGATCTTGAAAATGTCGGTTACACTGCTCGCCATCATACCTTTTTTGAGATGCTGGGCAATTTCTCCTTCGGCGATTACTTCAAGGAAGATGCCATCCGTTTTGCCTGGGAGTTTCTTATCAAAGAATTGGGCTTGTCCCCGGAACAGCTCTGGGTTTCGGTTTTTGAAGACGACGATGAGGCCTTCGCCCTCTGGAAAAAGGTGGATGGACTCCTGCCCGGACGCATTGTCCGCCTGGGGGAGAAGGATAATTTCTGGGCCATGGGCGATACCGGCCCTTGTGGCCCTTGCTCAGAGATCCATATAGATCAAGGGCTTGCGGCTGGCTGTGGTCGGCCTGATTGCGCCCTTGGCTGCGATTGCGACCGTTTCCTGGAGCTGTGGAATCTGGTCTTCATGCAGTTTAATCGGGCCGAGGATGGCACCCTGACCCGTCTGCCCAAGCCCAGTATTGACACCGGTGCCGGATTGGAACGGCTGGCGGCGGTGCTCCAGGGAAAATTCAATAATTACGATTCTGATCTTTTCCAGCCCATCATTCAGCGATTAGAGGCCCTTTCGAATCGCAGCTATGGACAGAATCTTGCTGATACCACGGCGATGCGGGTTATTGCCGATCATGCCCGGGCCACGGCATTTCTGGTAGCCGATGGGGTACTGCCCTCCAATGAGGGACGGGGCTATGTTCTGCGCCGTATTATGCGGCGGGCCGTTCGTTTTGGCCGTAACCTCGGTCTTGATCGTCCATTCATGGATGCGGTGACCGCAACGGTGGCAGCGTCCATGAGTCATGCTTATCCTCATCTTCTTGATGCGGTTGAGCTTTTGAAAAAAGTGGTGATCAACGAAGAAGAGCGGTTTCGTGAGACATTGGAAAACGGTCTGTCCCTGCTTGACGAAGAGATTGAACGCATTGCCAGTGACAGCGACCCGGTGATTGGCGGGGATTTTATCTTCAAGTTGTATGACACCTTCGGGTTTCCGGTGGACATTGTTCGTGATATTTCTCGGGAAAAAAAGATCGGTTTTGATGAGGCCGGATTCCATACGGCTATGCAAGAACAGCGGGCTAAATCCCGTGCCTCGTGGAAAGGCGAAGGCATGAAGTCGCGGGAGCAGGGCGTACAAGATCTGGTGGAAGCGGGAGTCAAGGGCGAATTTATCGGGTATCAACACCTGCAGGGCAAGGCGCAGGTCAACACTCTGCTCAATGGTGAAGGTGTGGAAGTGGCTGAACTTGTCAGCGGCGAAGAAGGACGCCTCTTTGTCCTGTCAACGCCGTTTTATGCCGATTCTGGTGGTCAGGCTGGCGATGTGGGTACGGTGCAATGGTCAGGTGGCAAAGCCACGGTGTTGGGCACGGTCAATGGGGCTGACGGGATTATTCTTCATCATCTTCGAGTAGAAGAGGGTGTCCTGCGTATCGGACACGAGGTTGAGTTGAGTGTCGATCGTCTGCAACGAGAGGATACCGCTGCCAATCATACTACCACCCATCTCCTGCAGGCCGCCATGCGGGAAATTTTAGGTGACCACATCAAACAGGCCGGCTCACTGGTTACTGCTGAACGATTGCGATTTGACTTTACCCACTTTAATCCATTGAGCCCTGAAGAGATCATCATGATAGAGGGGCGGGTCAATGAGAAAATTCGTGCCAATATGAAAATGGACACCCAGATAGTCAACAGGGAGAGGGCCATTGAACAGGGGGCAACCGCCCTTTTCGGAGAGAAATATGGTGATCAGGTACGGGTGGTCACAGCCGGGAACTTCAGCAGGGAATTATGTGGCGGAACCCATGTGACAGCGACCGGGAGGATTGGCCTGTTCAAGATTGTCGCGGAAAGTGGCATTGCCTCCGGGGTCAGACGCATAGAGGCCCTGAGTGGTCGTGCGGCCTTGGAGCTTGTACAGGGGATGGCGCAGCGAGAGCAGGAGTTGTGTCAGGACTTGAATGTCAGGCCCGATGGGATCAAAGAGAAATTCAAGACCTTGTTTACAGCTCACAAACAGCTCGAAAAACAGGTGGCTGACCTGACGACCAGATTGGCCATTGTTGACCTTGATCATTTAATGCAAGCCGCAGTCGTGGAAGTGCAGGGGATCAAAGTACTTTCGGCTAAAATTAAACTGGACAGCCCGCAGACCTTGCGGGAAGTGGGCGACAGGGTGCGGGATCGTCTGGGTTCCGGGGTGGCGGTCTTAGGGGGGGCAATGAAGGATAAAGTGGCCTTGTTAGCCATTGTCTCCAAGGATTTGACGGAAAAAATATCGGCTGGTGTAGTGGTGGGCAAGATCGCCCTCATCGTTGGCGGAAAAGGCGGAGGTCGTGCGGATATGGCCCAGGCCGGTGGGCCTATGGTTGATAAGATCAATGATGCCATTGCTGCGGTGCCGAAAATAGTGCGGGAAATTTTGGTTGAGTGATGCCATAACCGCAACAGGCAGTATAGAGTTTGCTTGTAGATAATGTGCGCCGTGCCAAGGCGCTGTTTTTCAGCGGGTGTGAATCCTGTCCGGCAACTTTCGTTCCAGTCGGTAGTAACTGGAGCAGGCGTGGAGGTAATGAAGCGTCTGATGCCTCCGGTGAAGAGGGTTTTGATTTTATATGAAAGTCTCTGCAACTCCTTGAAATCATTGATGCTGGAAATATTATGCGACATTGCCAAAAGACCGGTG
>DYDK01000204.1 GCA_020717935.1 Desulfocapsa sp. | reverse complement strand
CAGAGGAAAAGCCTTGTGTCGCTACATTAAATTCGTAAACAATGTGTCTCATTTTCATTGACATGTTCCGGTCTCAATAACAAAGCAAAAACGACATCAAAAAAAGCGTACGGATTTAGGAGCTATGAAGTCGCAAGAATAGCACTATTTCATACTCTTGGCGATTTACCTGAACCAAAAACTACCCACAGATTCTGCTGAGGAACCATTTTCTTTTTGTTTTTTTATTTGATTTGCCGACGGTGAAAATGATATGCTCCTTGTACTGAGTATTTTTTCTTTCTTTCTTTTTTCTTTTTGTTGCGCATTGGAGAGCATTATACAACATGATGAGCCTGCGAAAATGTTGGAAATGGTGTGTCTTCTTGTCGTTGTTTATGTCCTGGAGCCAGGCGTGGGCTGTCGAATACACCTATGACGCTTTCAACCGTTTAACCCTTGTCGAATATGATTCCGGTGCCAGCGTCGCGTACAGTTATGATACTGTCGGCAATATTACCTCCGTTGCTCATATTCACGGAACGATCACTGTTCCCGGCTCTCCTGTTATTGATAGAGTTAAAACTACAATCAACAGCGTCACTATCTATTTTTCTGCTCCGGCCAGCAATGGCGGCTCAGCGATTATCAGTTATACCGCCACTTGTTCCGCTACTGGTTATGAGACGCGCACCGCCACCGGTCCCGGCTCACCTCTTACAGTTCTTGATCTTGTTAAGGGTGTCGCCTATGAGTGCACCGTGGCGGCCACTAACAGTGTTGGTTCCGGAACGGCCTCAAGCGCGGTGACTGTTATTCCTGGCACATCGGATTTTCCTTGGCTCTTGTATCTTCCCGCAATTATTATGCATCCTGGTATTCAGAAAAATATGCAGTAACAGAGCAGGTCGTAACGGCGTGTTTCCCTCACCACATTTTTTTTTTACAAACGGATATTATGCTTCGATTGCTGATTCATTTTTTTTGTTTATTTTTTCTGGCGGCGGCGCTTGTCGTGTGTGACACCCATTGTGTTCATGCGTATCCAAATGGCCAGTTGTACTGGACGACGGATGAGCACCCCAACCAGACATTTCTTTATTCTGTTAATCCGGCCACCTTTGATGGCGCTTTTGGCGCCCTTGATTATGCCTGTCAACAACGATATGGTACTGAAATTTATACTGGAGAGGTGCTGCTTCATCTTGACTTCCCTGCTGAAAAAGACGGATACTGCCTCATTTATTGGGGCATCCTTGGAGCACTTTACACCGCATATCTGTATTGTAATGGAGTCAAGCGGGATTGGCTTGATGATAGTTCTTGTTCTCCTGTGCCAGACCCATTCCCGCCTGAAAATAATTTTGGACCGCCTCAATGGCCTCAATGCTAGTAATTGTAGGATGATATACTGCTTGTAAAGAGATATGCATCATTGGAGTATATGCCATGCACGGTAAGAACCGGACAATCAACACGATCAATCAGCGAGCGATACTGGATGAACCTGCTCATTCCCTTCGCTTTCATTCCGGAAGCTTTGTCAACCCTTCCACACGGCTTCCTTCGCAGCCTTCCTTTTCGCTCACTGCATGCCTTCACGGTCTCAACCTGAATGCGAATCGGAATCTGAAAGGTTATCCAACGGGATATGCAAATGGGGTTCGATCTTGTCTGGTCATCATTGCATCTGTGGTGACTTGTCTGCTTTTTCCGGTTTCTGGCATGGCTTCCAGTCAGCCTTACCTTGCGGGTCATGCCATTAATTTTGCCACAGGCAACAAATATCAACAGGATTCTGATATTCAACTGGCCGGTCGTTCATCCCGCCTTTCCTTCAGTCGCACCTATAACAGTCAGAGCGCGGAGAGCGGGATGCTGGGGTTTGGCTGGACACACACTTATGCCGACAGATTGATTATAAGCGGCTCCAGCATAACCCGCGTTCTTCCTGGAGGGCGGCGCATTGCCTTCGTGAGTGGCGGAACCGGTGTATGGCACACTGCCCTGGGCAAGAAGGAGACCGTCACGGCGTCCGGTTCCGTGTATCTGCTTCGTCTGGCTGATGGAACCAGCAGGAGTTACAATACCGCCGGCTATCTAACCCAGATCAATTTTCTCAATAATGAGTTGTTGACTTTGGTTTATGCCAGCGGGCGATTGCAAACGGTGACGGATGGTTTTGGGGCCTCGTTGACCTTCAGCTATAATGGCAGTGGTTTATTGACAAACCTGTCAAGTCCGGCTGGGACATGGCAGTACAGTTATGTCAATGGCAATCTTGCGGCTGTGACCCGCCCTGACACGGCAGTTCGCAGCTATCTGTATGAAGACACCCAGGACGCCCACAACCTGACCGGCATTGTTGATGAGAACGGGGTTCGTATTCAGACTCTTGGCTATAACTCAGAGGATCGGGTGGTGACCTCATCTCTGGCTGGCGGCATCAAGAGTGTAACCATTTCCTATTCCGGTTTGCTTCAGCGCACCCTCACCGATGGCGCCGGAGGCAGCAGGGTATTTCAACTGGCGGCGGTTGGCGGCGTAGCGGGAGTGGTTTCATCTTCCGGCACCGGCTGTTCCTCATGTGGGGCTGGAAATGAGAACAGCAGCTTCGTTTATAATACCCGCCAGTTGATAAGCTCCAGCACCAATGCTATTGGTGTTGAAACCTCGTTTTTATATGATGAGAAAGGCAACCGGATTTCCCGGACCGAAGCGGTTGGGACACCGCAGTCCCGTGTTACGACAAGCTCGTATGACCCTGTCACAAACAAGGTTGCCACCATCTCCAGGCCTTCAGTTGCCAACCCCGGCCAGCAGTCGGTCGAGACCATGACCTACGATGCCAGCGGCAACCTGTTGACCCGGCAACAGAGCGGGTTTTCGGGAACCACGGCCATCAGCCGGACAACCTCCACCACCTACAACGGCTATGGCCAGATCACCAGTATAAACGGGCCGCGCACGGATGTTGATGATACGGTCTCGTTTACTTACTACCCCAACGAGGCCGGGCAGGAGCTGAATCGCGGCCAGCTTCACACCGTCGCCAACGCCCTGGGGCATGTCACTTCGTTTGCCGGCTACACCGCCTTTGGTCAGGCAGCAACTATCACCGCCCCCAATAATGAAGTCACCAGCCGGAGTTTTGATCTTCTGGGGCGGGTGATCACCAGTGTCACCGCCGGATTGACGACCAGCTATTCTTACAACCCGTCCGGACAACTGCTGAGTAAAACCCGTCCGGGCGGCCGCGTCATTTCGTACAGGTACAGCCCATCCGGTCAGGTGGCGA
>DYDK01000203.1 GCA_020717935.1 Desulfocapsa sp. | reverse complement strand
CGGAAATTTAGTCATATGTACAAGCCGACTCTTTAAGTTAATGACATTGACTTGCAAGATGAAGATTTTCGTTCAAAATCGAGGCATGCGAAGAATTTTACCGTAGGCATGTAGTTGATATTCCGAGGATAAATTTTTGAGCATAACGAAGAGTTTGGGCGAAAAGATCATTTTACATCCTTATGATACATAAGAGGAGACGATTTTTGCTTGATGCTTTGAAAAACAATTGAAAAATATTGCGAAGGGTCATAAGCAATGCAGGAATAGTTCTCACCTGTAGTTATGAGGCACATCAATTCTTGGTGACAAGGCCTACCTCTCCCTAAGATTCATGCTATTGGTTTTGAGGGCAAAGGAAAAGGTGCTGCTCAAGAAGAAATTTCCAACCAGGCGTCCCATTGCGTTTCATAGAGCATTGCTTCTGGAACCAGTAATTTCAATTGTCTGAAGCCAGTTCGAAAGAGACCGCCAACTCGGATGATAAAAGCTCGAACCGTTGCGGGCTCCCAGCGACGAATGATCTTGTCGCCACTGCAAAGCGACATCCAGCGCTGAGTGTTTGTTGTAGGCGCCAGAATAGCACATTGGAACAGGGCGCTATTTGGCATTAAACGAGTCGGTTTTGATTGCGGCCAAGGCATTGTGTTTTCTGAGAAATTGGGCACAACTGGAATGAGCCCTGCATAGGTGGTTAACCCTCGAGCACCTTTGTCTATACTTTGTCTATATGTAGTTTTTGAGGTGTTACGCGAGCCGATCTTTTTGCGCACTTAGGCTTTTTATCATTCATCCTGCATTCCCGGAAAAATGTAACGAGGAATTTTGAAGACAAAATAAATACAACAGGTAAAGCAATTTGCCTGTGTAAATCCGGCTCGTTACATTAAATATATGTAACGATTTGAAAACACAGTGTTTTCGGTGAGTTCAGCTATTCTCGTTACAATAGTTCGGGAATTCAGGTACCCACTCAGAACAGCGAGGAGCCAACTTTCTTTTGAAATGGATATCAGGAGGAAATTATGCCTATGCAATTTCACATGCCATGCTGGGAAATTATCCAGTGTAACAAAAAGAATACCTGTTTCTGTGCGGGTGATAACAAAAAGCCATGCTGGGATTTTGTTAAAGAAGACCATCTTTGTTCATTTCATATTTGTGTTGATTGTCTGGTTTATTTGGCAAAACATGAACATTCTTCTCTTTCGGTAACAAAGTTTCGTTTTATCATGAAACATAGGAAGAAAAAGGCCCTCAAGGGATATGGCAGCAATGCTTCACATTCGCTTTGTCCTGTTGCTATTCACCCAGAGATAACTTTGGTAGAGCACTGTTCTTCTTCGATTGACGGAAGAAGTCTTTAAATAGAGCCTCTTGCAGAATATGAAGATTTTCGTTCAAAATCGAGGCATGCGAAAAATTTTACCGCAGGCATATAGTTGATATTCCGAGGATAAAATTTTGAGAATAACGAAGAGTTTGGGCGAAAAGATCATTTTGCAAGAGGCTCAATAATAAAGGATATGTTAGATTTTTTTTCTGACATAATGCAGTGCAGAGATGTGAAAGTTTACCCGTTCCTTATTGTGTCTGCTTATAACTTTCCCCATAGTTCCCCCTCTTTTCTATGGAAAAAAATGAGAACAGACAAGCAGAGTCTCTTTGCATCCTTTGTTGCTTAAGGACTTGTAAACTTTCACATTTTTATTTTTACTATATTCTTAAAGGAAACGCGATCCCTCTTTCACCCTATCGTCATTCTTGTTCTGTTTGTTTCCCCTCGTTCACTTTTGCGTTTCCATTTTGATGAAGTACACGAATTAGACAAGCCCCTTTCTTCCCTTGGAAAAATAGGCTGACAAATCCAGGCGCCTGTTCATTAGTACTGATTCCAGCAAATCACGGCTTTTCAAAATAACCGTAGTATCATTGAGATATTTGACAAACTCGGAAGAAGGGTTCTGCATCTCAACAAAAAATCTGGCCTTTTTGTTAAGATGCTGGATGCGGGAAACAGCGTGCAGGGTTTTGAGATCCGGTTCCTGAAATCGGGCATTGGAAAAGACAAAGATATAGGCTGCTTCCTCGATATTGGCCTGTCGTAAAGCTACTGGACTGATGGGTACCCCACGGACAAAAAAGGTGTGCGGATAGGGGTTAACCGCTACCAGATCGGTGACCACCACCGCATCGCGATCGGCCAGCTCAGGATATTGGGGCAGGGTTTGCAGGAGCTCATCGGCAAAGGCGGTGTATTCGCAGATCACGATATGGTCAATACTGCGGATCTGGGCCGTGCCGAGAAGGTCGCGGTGCATGAGGCTGTTCAGTCGTTCGGCGGTCAGGGTGATAAAATTGGTATAGCAGTAAATACCGACGATGATGGTCAGAGCCCCGGCCAGTCGTCCTGGCACCGTGAGGGGGGCAATATCGCCGTAACCCACGGTGCTGGAACTCACGAGCCACCACCAGAGAACATCGCCAAAGGAACGGATGGAGGGGTTGATCGGATGTTCATAGGTCCAGAACAGCAGGGAAGAAATGAGAAAGCTGCTGACCAGGAGAGCTGCCAAGAATTGTGCCTGTTTTTTCATAGGTGCCGTGTTTTTTTTTGTGCCGGTTTTGTGACGATGGATGAAGCTAAGGAGGCTACTCAAAATAAACTGGACAAAATTGCGCTCGGATTTGGGTTGGATTTGGTCGGGACGATTGAACAAAACCGCAGGCATAATTGTGTTATGTCGAGGATTTTGTGATTGAGAATCGGCCAAATACGACCCGAAGACGAGATGCAAGGTGTTCAGGTTATTTTGAATAGCCTCCTAACCTTTTCATTTTATAAGGAAGATTCTGGCCTGTCTTCCGCAGTCGATCCAAGGGATTTGGGAACAGCCGAGTGCGAAAAATACGACCCCAGCTTTTTGATGAGAGTTTGCGGGTATCTTCAGGGCTTGCGGCCAGGACGCGGTCAAAAATGATTTTTCGGGCCGGGTTGTTTGCTTTGTCTCGTAAAAAATCATCAATAATAGGGGTTACTTGTTGCTGAAAGGACAGTGGCTCGGCAATCATGGCGATGAGCGTAAAGGGGAGGGCCGGATATTTCTGCTCAATAGCATCTCGGAAACGAAGGGATTCCGCCTCCAGCATGGCGAGTTTTGCGGTTATAGAATAGCCCCTTGTCTTCGGCATAGCAATCGTTAAGGGGTTCATCGTACTGTCGATAATACAGAAAAAAGGTGGGGGTCTGTGTTTCCTGTAACAGAGATTTCAGTCGCCCTCCCTTTCTAACCTGTCCTTTACCCATATTTCCGCTGGACACCGGAGTTATGGGACGCAGGAGGTG
>DYDK01000002.1 GCA_020717935.1 Desulfocapsa sp. | reverse complement strand
TGAACAAAACCGCAGGCATAATTGTGTTATGTCGAGGATTTTGTGATTGAGAATCGGCAAAATACGACCCGAAGACGAGATGCAAGATGTTCAGGTTATTTTGAATAGCCTCCTTAGCCTCCTCCGGCATATAATTTCTGTTCACCCTTCACTCCTTTGATTTCCAAAAATTATCATGAATGATACCTTTCTCAAGGCCTGCCGTGGCGAAAAGACCGACTATACCCCTATTTGGATGATGCGTCAGGCTGGTCGCTATCTCCCTGAATATCAAAAGGTACGGGGCAATGTCACCTTTCTCGAACTCTGCAAGACACCGGAACTGTGTGTGGAAGTAACCCTGCAACCCGTTGACATTCTCAATGTGGATGCGGCTATTCTTTTCTCGGACATCCTTGTTCCCATGGAAGCCATGGGCGCCCCCCTTTATTTTCATGAAGGCCGTGGCCCCATCTTCCCTGAACCGGTTCGTGACCAGGCCGCCCTTGACAAACTGATTATCCCCGACCCTGATATCCACACCGGCTTTGTCATGGAAACCATCAAACTCCTGCGTAAGGAGTTGAAGGTGCCGCTCATCGGCTTTTCCGGCGCCCCCTTTACCCTCGCCACCTATCTCATCGAGGGCGGTTCATCCAAGGTCTTCTGGGAGACCAAAAAAATGATGTTCACTCAACCTGATCTTTTTCATGGGATGATGGAAAAGATCACAACCTGCACCAGTCTCTATCTGCAAGCCCAGGCCCGGGCCGGCGCCCAAGCCTTGCAGATCTTTGACTCCTGGGCAGGAGTCCTTGCCCCCTGTGACTTTGCCGAATTCGCCCTGCCCTATGTGCAACGAATTATCCGTGACCTGAAAAAAACGGGCCTGCCCATCATCTATTTTGCCAACAACGGGGCCACCTTGCTGGAGCTTTCCATCCAGTCCGATGCCGATGTTCTGGGGCTCGATTGGCGGATCAATATTGGCGATGCCATTAAAGTTGTGGGCAAACGAGCCGTACAGGGAAATATTGACCCCTTTGCCCTTATGCTCCCCAAAGATAAATTACGAGCTCGCATCGGCAAACTCCTTCATGGTGCCAAGGATGCCCACGGCCATATCTTTAATCTTGGCCATGGTATCCATCAGTTCACCCCACCGGATCAGGCCAAGATTGCTATTGATGCCGTCCACGAACTGAGTGCCGGTGACAGGTGACAGGTGACAGGATGGTTTCAGCTATTATGGACACGATCAAGAACAAAAATGGCATTATCCCCAGCAAGGTTCAATGTCTGTTCTTGATGAATCAGTATGGTATGTTTGACAATATCCGGGCCCATTCTCTCACTGTGGCCAAAGTTGCAGATGCAATTTTGATGGGACTTGAAGAAAAAAACGGGAATAGAAACGAGTTACCATCAAGAGAATTAGTACTGGCAGGAGCTTTACTCCATGATATTGCCAAGACCATCTGCCTGGAACAGGAGTGCCTCCACGCCCAGAAAGGCCATGACATCTGCATCGAACTAGGGTTTCCGACTGTGGCTGAGATTGTCGCTGAGCATGTCTGGCTCATGGATTTCTCAACGGATCGTTACCGGCAGGGGATTTTCCTGGCCAAGGAGATCGTCTATTACGCCGATAAACGAGTTCGTCATGACACTGTAGTCTCATTAGATGAGCGATTAGCCTACATCATGGAACGATACGGCAATAACGACCCAGAGCGGCACCAACGCATCCAGGAAAATTTCCACCGCTGCCGGATTTTGGAGCAATATCTTTTTGCCTATCTTGACTTTTCAACGGAGGGATTAGCAGATCAGATTGTCTCTTCAACCTTATATTAGAAGCTGCTAATCCCCTTAGGGGCCGTTAACCCACATTTAACAGTTGTAGTGCCATGAGCCACAACTATTTGAATTGATTATGATAAAAATCATGCCAAAACATCAAATGTAGTGCCATGAAAATATTTTATCGAATAATATCAATATGTTGCAAAAAAAGCTGTTAAATATGGGTTAAGAAATACCCCATACTTTTTTCCATTTCTTTACGGCCCCTTATGCCGTTCCTGGAGCTAAAAAGGTATGAGTTATTTTTAAACGACGGCTTACCCCTTATAACTTCCTCTTATCAATCACCCTCTGTCCCTTACCCTCAAAGCGCTCCAGAGTCTTTTCTTCCACAAGTTTTACTGCTACCCCAATACCCAGTTCTGAAGCCAGACGAGATTTAATGATCTCAATCATTGCTCTCTGTTTCTTCATCTCATCAAAGAAATAGGATTCCTTGACCTCAACCATGACCGTGGCTCGGTCCTGATTATTTTCGCGTTCAACAATAATGCGATAATGAGGGGCAGTACCGTCAATATCAAAAAGTACCGATTCGATCTGGGTAGGAAAGACATTGACCCCCTTGATAATCAACATATCATCGGTGCGGCCAAGAATACGAGACATGCGGGAAGAAGTGCGACCGCAGGGACAGGATTCAGGCAAGAGACGGGTCAGATCTCGGGTGCGGTAGCGGATGACCGGAAAGGCCTCTTTGGTCAAGGTTGTAATCACCAATTCCCCGACCTCCCCTGGCTTCACCGGCTCCAGGGTCTGGGGATCAAGAACTTCGACTAAGAAATGATCCTCGTTGATATGCAGTCCATTGCACTGCTGGCACTCTCCTGCAACCCCTGGCCCCATGACCTCGGAAAGTCCATAGTTATCGGTGGACTGGATACCAAGCTTATTATTAATCTCAAGGCGCATGGCCTCAGACCAGGGTTCGGCCCCGAAGAGGCCAAACTTCAGGGAAAGGCCGCTGGGGTTGATCCCCATGTCGAGCATGACATCGGCGATATTGAGGGCATAGGAAGGGGTACAGACCAGGGCCGTGGTCTTGAAATCCTGCATGATCTGAATCTGCCGTTTGGTGTTGCCTGATGAAATGGGAATAACCGAGGCCCCCAATCGTTCCGCCCCATAGTGCAGACCAAAACCGCCGGTAAACAGGCCATAGCCAAAGGCAATCTGGATCACATCATCAGCCGTCAGCCCAGCAGCGCAGAGTACCCGCGCCACCAGATCTGACCAGTTTTTGATGTCATTACGGGTATAGCCCACCACTGTGGCCATGCCGGTGGTGCCCGATGAGGAATGAATCCGCACTACCTCACGCAAGGGCACGGCAAACATGCCGTAAGGATAATTATCCCGCAGATCCTGCTTCATGGTAAAGGGCAGTTTGTGAATATCGGCCAGGGAGCTAAAACCTTCAAAATTCAGCTTCATTTCCCGAAACTTCTGCCGATAAAAAGGGACATGGGAGCCTACTCGGTAGAGGGTTGCCTGCAATCGCTCCAACTGCAACTGCTCTAGGTCGGCCCGGGGCATACATTCGTTTTGCTGTTGCCAATACATAACAATACCTTTTTTAAAAATGAACTATTCAATAATAAATGTTGACTTCATATCAAAATGATCACATAATATGAATGTGTTGTTCTTACATAGACAGCATTTTGTGGCCAGTTCGTGATCTCGGCTGGTTCCCGTTTCTACCTATCTTAGTGAGCGGGCTTCTTTTAATTTTTTAAGGAGCTTACTCATGTCAATATCATCTGTTGCAAAACATCGTTTCACTGCATTTCAAAGATAAGCCGAACGCTGTTATTATTGTGGAAGTTTGATGTGGTTCAAAGACAAAAACAACTTTGCAAAAGCCCATAAACTCACAAAAAAAGAAGCCGTAAAATTCCAATGTACCGCCGAACATCTTGTAGCACAGTGCGACGGAGGTAAAGACAACGAAGGCAACATTGTTGCGGCCTGTTTGTTTTGCAATCAAAAACGCCATCAAAGAAAAAAACCGGATAATCCTGAAACATACAAACAACTTGTACAACGAAGGATTATCAGGGGAAAATGGCATCCAAAAACACAGCACCATCTTCTGCTTGGTTGTTAGCGCCTTACCCCTGAAAGCCTATCATAAAAAACAAGATTTTTTTTATGCAACCTTGCCAACCCTTGACGATAAAGAATCGACAGCCTGGATGAAGCGAAGCGGAATCCAAGGAAATTCCGGTCGTTATGGCAACACCGGTCGTTTGGGGACACGATCCCGAATTAAAAAGCCAATTCGGGTCATGTCCCCAAACGACCTACTGGCCACTAACCACTTGGGTTGCGGGCGTTAACCCGCATTAGTCTATTTTTTCACGCCCCAAATAAGCCCGCTGCACATCTTGATTGCCGAGCAGATCAGCGGCCGGTCCTTGCACAATCACCTTACCGGTCTCCAGGACATAGCCACGATCAGCAATGGCCAAGGCTGCTTTGGCATTTTGTTCAACAAGCAAAACCGTATTGCCTTCATCCCGTAAACGGACGATAATCTGAAAAATCTCTTTGACAATGAGCGGAGCCAGACCGGTGGAGGGTTCGTCCATCATCACCATCCTGGGCCGCGACATGAGGGCCCTGCCCATGGCCAGCATCTGCTGTTCACCACCCGAGAGGGTGCCCGCCAGTTGGCCTTTGCGCTCACGAAGCACCGGAAACAGGGTGTATTGTCGTTCCAGCAGCCCCTCTACCACCTGTTTTCCCTCTTTATGCAGCACATGGGCACCAAGAATAAGGTTTTCCTCAACACTCATGGTGGCAAAAACCTGACGCCCTTCCGGTACCATGACGCACCCCAGAAAAGGAATTCTCTCAGCAGACAAGGCGCAAAGATTCTCGCCACCAAAGAGAATCTCGCCGGATGTCGCCTTCACCAGTCCAGCGATAGTGGCCAGCAGGGTCGTCTTTCCCGCCCCGTTGGCCCCGATGATGGTGACAATTTCACCGGTCTCCACATGCATGGACACATGTTTGATGGCCTTGATCTTACCGTATCCTGATTCTAAATTACGAATTTTCAGCATTTATTCACCAAGATAAATCCGGATGACATCGGGATTCTGCTGAATGGCAAGGGGTAGGTCTTCCGCTATCTTCTCGCCAAAACAGAGAACGACAATCTCATCGGAAATATCCATAACCAACGACATATCATGTTCCACCAGCAGAACGGTGATCCCCATATCACGAATTTTACTGATCAGCCGCCCGACCTCAGCAGTTTCATAAATATTGAGTCCGGCGGCCGGTTCATCAAGAAGCAAAAGGGCAGGCTGCATGGCCAAGGCCCGGGCCAACTCCACCGCTCGTTGCTGGCCAAAGGCCAGACTGGTAGCCTCAATGTGAGCATAGTCGGCAATCTCCAGCAACTCCAGCAGTTCCATGGATTTATTGCGGATCTCCAGCTCCTCCTCCCATATCCAGGGGGCATGGAGCATGGAGGCCAAAAATCCAGCCCGCCCCTGAAGATGACAACCCACCATCACATTTTCAAGAGCCGTCATGCCCGTAAACATCTTGATATTTTGATAGGTTCTGGCCATACCGCGAGCCGCAATCTCAAAGGGGCGTCGCCCCTGAATCTCTCGCCCTTGAAAACGCACGACCCCGGAACTGGGAACCAAGGCCCCGGAAACAAGATTAAAGAGGGTGGTTTTGCCCGCCCCATTCGGCCCGATTACCGCCTTAATCTGCCCGGCCTGTACGGCAAACGAAACATCATTCACCGCATGGAGCCCGCCAAAGCGACGATGCAGATTTTCTATCTCCAGGAGTGCCATAATCGTGTTTATCTCTCCTGATTAGCGGCGATCTTTTGAGGATTTGCCTTCCGCTTTTTTCGAGAAGCAAGCAGACTCAAAATTCCGTTGGGGGCAAAAAGCATGATGACAATCAGAATGAAACCAAAGACAGCATCATCATAAGTGCCAAAGACCCCGCGCAGGGAGAGAAAATTGAGCAGGACTCCCATAATCAAGGCCCCCCAGAGATGGGCCATCCCACCCACCGCCACGATAGCCACATAGCGCACCGATTTCATCACTCCGGCCTCAGACGGCCCGATTCCACCGTTGAAATGGGTAAGCAGCACTCCGGCGATAGCAGCGAAAACAGCAGACAGGACAAAGGTCTGCAACTTGAAACGGGCACAATTCACCCCCATGGCATCAGCCGCCTCCTCCGAGCCATGAATGGACCGCAAGGCCCGCCCCACCCGGGAACCAATCAGATTCAGCAGAAGAAAGAGGCCAACAAGAAGCACTCCCCAGGCAATATAATAATTCTGCACCCGCCCAGCAGAATCGCCCCTGACCACCAGCCCGGGTAACAGCACAAAAGGCGGCACTCCCGAAATACCATCAGCCTCACCCAACCAGGCCGAAGCCAGCGCCAGACGATAAATGATAATGCCAAAACCGAGAGTAGCCATGGCCAGATAGTGCCCTTTGAGTTTCAACACAGGAATCCCAATGACCACCGCAACCGCCGCCGCCACCAGCACGGCCAGAATAGCCGCCGCCCATGGGGTCACCACCAGCAGTTCGCCGCCGTAAAGATCTTTGCCAGCTTGCAGAAGAGCACAACCTTCCAGTAGGCGCACCACAGCCACTCCCTTGAAGGCGACAAGATTATGAGTCGTGAGGGCGGCAGAGAGATAGCCGCCAATAGCAAAAAAACCGGCATGGCCCAAGGAGATTTGTCCGGCATAGCCCATAAGCACGCACAGACCGATGATGAGCAGGGAATAATACGCAGCCATAGTCATCTGGGTGAGATAAAACTGGGTTCCCGTCCAGGTGCTCAGAAGTTGCACCAGTACCACAACTGCCAGAAGAGGAAGAAGGACTATGAATCTTTTCATCTTTAGAAAGCCTTCAAGCGGGCCGCTTCACCCGAGCCAAATATCCCGTGCGGCCGGACAAAGAGGATCACCAGCAGGATGGCTATGGAGATGGCATCTTTAAAGGCCAAAGGGACTACCGATACCGAAAAGGCCTCAATGGCACCCAGCAAGAGTCCGGCCACCACCGCCCCGCCACTATTGCCCAAGCCCCCGAGAATGGCCACGGTAAAACCTTTGATGGCAAGACCAGTGCCCATATCATATTGACTATAGGTAATGGGCGACATGACGCATCCGGCTAAAGCCCCCATGCCGGCACTGAGCACAAAGGAGAGGGTCACCATATTGCGGGGATTGATTCCGCAGAGGATCGCCGCCATTCGATTAGCGGCACAGGCCCGCATCTCACGGCCCACCGAACTGGTCTGGAAAAACAGGTGCAAAATGGCCACCATCACCCCGCACACACCTACCACCCACAGCACCTGCGGCGAAATCCTCGCCCCCAAGATACCAATGGTGCTGATCTCGTTGCCGACGAAATAGGGCAGGGCTCGAATATTCTCGCCCCAGATATGCACTGCCGCCTCACGGGTAAGAATGGAAATACCAATGGTGATGATAATCATCCGCAACACTGAGGGACTTTTAAGCCAGCGAATAAAAATCATCTCAATGAGGGCCCCGATAATCATGGTTAAACCCACTGCCGCCGCAATGGCCAGAGGCAAGGGCAACAGGGGCAGCAGGCTGATGGCAATCATGCCGCCAAGCATGACGAATTCGCCTTGGGCAAAATTGATAATACCAGTGGTATTGTAGATAATATTAAAGCCGATGGCGACAATGGCATAGATACTGCCATAGGTAATGCCGGCAAAAAGATACTGGACGAAGAGTTCGGTGGTCATAAAAAATACGATGAAACGATCAGAGAGTCAGGGACTCAGGGACTCAAATTGAAAAATGAGTAATGGCAAAAGATTGGGAATAATGGACTCCCAGCTTTTTAAGGGCCGTTAAGAAATAACCCATTCGTTTTATCCAGTTCTTTACGGCCCCTTGCCGTTCATGAACCTAAAAGGTACAGGATATTTTTGAACAACGGCTTGTCTTTTTTTATCAAGATGCCACAAGCCGCCATCACCGTAAACAGGAACAACGAAGCGTGAAAGCTTGTTCTCCTCATAGCGCTTCGATAGCGGAAACAAGCGCGACCCGCGTCGATACAGCACGCAAGGCGATATTATGGATCATCTCATCCACGGTCGTACAACAGTCAGGGAGAATAGTGACCTTAAACTTTTCTGCCGATTTTGAAATGGCAGTATGGGTAACGCAATTTTGAGTCATCATGCCACAGACAAGTAATTCTGTAATTCCAAGCCCCGTAAGAATCCCTTCAAGGTTAGTCTCAACGAAGCTATCCGCAAATTTCTTCACCACCACCGGTGCATCAAGTGCTACTTTGAGGATCTGGGGATGAATATCGGCACCTTCGGTTCCTTGATTAAAAAAGGGTGCAATCCCCATTTTAGGATCGGCAATGTGCTGAACGAGGATGACAGCAACACCTTTAGTGTGAGCCACCTTGATTGCCGTTTCAATATGGTTGAGGGTAGCTGCCGTATTCCAATGGGAATTTGCCACCCGGAAAATAGTCATTTTGAAGATCAATAAGGAGCAGTGCTTTCGTCATGACTTTTCCTTTCATAGTATCCGGCAAGGGCCTCGGCAATAATAAATTGTTCAATATTGCCGAGGCCCTAAGCCAATCTGTATTCATCTGTAATTCAAAAAACAAGAGAACTTTTCATATACATCAACAGAAAATCCCTAGCCCTTTGAGCAACAACATTTCGTTACTTCGCCGGATAGGCAATAAATTTGCCGTTTTTCACGGTCATCAACTGAAAGGCGTCAATGGTCAGCCCGTTATGATCGGTGGCCGAAAAAGAAAAGAGGCCAGCCGTTCCTGGCAGATTCTGCAAGCCTTCAATAGCCGTTCGCACCTTTTCCCGATCATTGCCGCCAACTTTGATCGCCGCTTCCAAAATGGTCATGGCATCATAGGCATGACCACCAAAGGTGGAGACGATTTCGCCCTTATACTTTGTCTCATAATTTTTGGTGTAGTCAAGCAACATAGCCTTCTGCGGATGTTCTGCAGGAAGATCAGCAGCGATCAGCAGACGACCAGCCGGAAAAATAAGACCTTCGGCAGCAGCACCTGCGGCCTCAGCAAATTTGATATTACCAAAACCGTGACTCTGGAAGATGGGCACATTCCAGCCAGCCTGACGAATATTTTTAACAACAATGGACTGAGCTGGAGAAACGGACCAGTTAATAATGGCCTGAACATCCTTGTTGGCCTTGATCTTGGCAACAGGGGCAGTCAGATCACTTTCCGTGGTATTATAGACCTCATTTTCGACAATTTTGACGCCAAATTCCGGAGCAATCTTCACCAACTGCTCAGCTCCGGCTTTACCGAATCCTGTATTATCAGCCAACACCGCAACATTGGCCAGACCCAGCTTATTCATCTCTTTATAGATCATTTTTACCGCATCAGAATCCTTCTGCGGGGTCTTAAAGACAAAAGAGGCCACCGGATTCACGATCACCTCGGCCGCGGCACAAGAGAGCAATGGAGTCTTGCCATCCTCGGCGATCTTTTTGATGGCCATCGTCTCACCACTGCTGGAAGGCCCGATAATAGCCAGCACCTTATCCTCTTCGATGAGCTGCTTGGCAAAGGAAACCGCCTTTTCCGGATTCCCGGCTGAATCTTTAACAATCAGATCAATCTTACTGCCATTGATGCCACCCTTAACATTGGCCGCCTCAACCATCATCTCCAGGGTACGGGCCTCAGGACCACCTAAAAACGATGCCGGACCGGTCACAGCCAGAATCGCACCCACCTTGATATTTTCCGCCCAGACCGTAGGAGTCACCATCAAGCTCAAGGCCGTAGCCCCCATCATCATCTTTGTTACCATTGTCTTCATACCGTTCCCCTTGTTAATATTGACATCTTGTGCAGATGAATGCGTGCCGCCATCCACCCTTCCCTTACAGGGCACAGATCTGGGCCCCGCTTAAAATTGTAAATTTATCCTGCTGCAAAGCGGCAATAGCCTTGTCCATCTCATCAAAACGGAAGATCAGCACCGCATTTTCTCCGCTTTTATTGACAAAGGCGTACATATATTCAACATTCAATCTCGCTTTTTCAATGGTCATCAACACCTGGGCCAGCCCACCACTGCGATCAGCCACTTCCACTGCGACAACATTGGTGATCCCGACCGTAAACCCAGCATCCTTCAAGACTTTTTTGGCCAACTCCACATTATCAACAATGAGGCGCAAAATTCCAAAATCAGCGGTATCTGCCACGGACAACGCCCGAATATTAATACCATGATAAGCAAGCGTGGCGGTAATCTCTGCTAATCGGCCCGATTTGTTTTCCAAAAAAACCGCAATTTGTTCTACCTGCATGGCCTTACCCTCCCATAATTTTAGGTCGCTTACAATTTTCGATTATCAATAACCCGTTGAGCCTTACCCTCACTGCGTTGGATGGTGCGGGGCTCCACCAGTTGCACCTTGCACGACACCCCGAGCAGGTCTTTAATATCGGTCTGAATCTTGCGGCTGAGTTTCTCCAGTGTCTTCACCTCATCAGAAAACAGCGCCTCACTGACCTCCACCCTTACCGCCATAGTATCAAGATTTCCCTCACGATTGACAACAATCTGGTAATGCGGCTCCACGCCCTCGGTGCCCATCAGCACATGCTCAACCTGGGACGGGAAAACATTGACCCCGCGGATAATCAGCATATCATCGGTGCGGCCAGTGACCTTTTCCATGCGCACCATAGTGCGGCCGCAGGCACATTTTTCGTAGGTCAGTCGGGAAATATCTTTGGTTCGATAACGAATCAGGGGGAAGGCCTCCTTGGTCAGCGTCGTGAACACCAGCTCGCCCTTCTCTCCTGGCGGCAAGACCTCACCAGTATCGGGATCAATGATCTCTGGCAAAAAATGATCCTCAAAGATGTGCATCCCGCGATCCGTTTCCAGGCATTGCATGGCAACCCCAGGGCCGATCACCTCGGACAACCCATAGATGTCCACAGCTCGAATGCCCAGTTTGCGTTCCACCTCAGCCCGCATATTTTCACTCCAGGGCTCAGCGCCAAAGATTCCCACCCGCAGGGCCAGACTCTTGGGGTCAACCCCCAGTTCTTCCATGGTATCGGCCAGATTCAAGGCGTAGGATGGGGTTGCGAGCAGAACGCTTGAACGAAAATCCTGCATGATAGTGATCTGCCGTTTCGTATTACCGCCAGATACCGGAATAACCGTCGCTCCCAAGCGCTCAACGCCATAATGGGCCCCCAGACCACCAGTAAACAGGCCATAACCATAAGCATTATGAATCATATCGTGAGAGGTCGCGCCCGCACAGGTCAAGGCTCTGGCCATGACCCCTGACCAGGTTTCAATGTCCTTTCTGGTGTAACCCACCACCGTTGGTTTACCAGTGGTACCCGAGGAGGCATGCACCCGCACCACCTGCTCCATAGGCACGGTAAACAGACCAAAGGGGTAGTTGTCTCGTAGGTCATCCTTAACCGTGAAAGGCAGCTTGCTCAAATCGGCCAGACTCTGGATGTCCGCGGGTTTGATCCCTGCCGCATCCATCTTGGCCCGATAGGGAGCCACCGTTGCATACACCCGAGCCACCAGATGCTTCAAACGAGTCAATTGAATCGATTCTAAACCAACCCGCGGCAAGGTCTCTATCTCTTCTTCCCAATAAAGGGTTGTCATGATTTACTCCTGTCGAAAATTACTCCCACAACTTATTTAACAATTTCAATTCGTTCAAGCCCGTATTTCTCAAATTCTTCTGCATATATATCTTCCCATTTACCAAAGGCCTCAATTCTTTCTCTCGGCTCCATCTCAGAAAAGACTTCTCCACCCGACTCTTTCAAAACATCGCGTTCAGCAAGGCGATTAATGAGGCTTTCCCAAAAAGAATCATCTTCAAACTTGTCAATGAATTCCATGGCGGAACAGGTTTCTTCATAATGACTGGTTATACAATACTGCTTCCAGTGATTATCAAATGTTACCAGTGATTCCTGACCAAAATCCTTGGCCAGGGCAAAAATCTTCTGCTCCAGATCATCGAATGGTTTGGCCTCTGGTTGCTTACCAGCCACATGGGCACTCACAACCCAATGTGCCATCTCAAAGACCTGAAGCAACACCTGATACTCTTTTTTGCTAATGGCTATTTTCATATCTTCCCCAATCGTTCAATTTCCTTTCGTATTTCTGCAACAACCTCTTTATTCTGTATCTCTTTCCTGTCACCAGCCTTCGAGGAATAGACATAGAAGACTTTGCCACCATACTGCTGAGTAAATTCCTTGTGCGTTTTGCCTTGCAAATCTTTTTCTTTAAAAATTTGAGCTAATTGAATACCCTGATGCACCGGCTTTATCTGTATCCCAATATATTTTCCATTCACCTTGATGAAGAAATCAACATTATACAATCGGTCCCACTCATCCGGGGCGGGTTCAATTTTAATCCCAAGCTCCTTTTCCAATTGCCCGTACACAGTTTTGATCTCCGTCATATAGCCATCAAAAGTACGGTCAATAACCAATTGCATCATATAATCAATGCAATCTTGTTCACTGATTTCTTCGACTTCCGCCTGAATCACTTCTGTGATTTTGACATACAGTTTTTTTCCAAGTGATTCAATGTGCTCACGGGAATAGACATTGTTAAAATAATAGTTTCGCCACTCATCAACCGTTCGGGGCCCGCAGTTTCGTATGCTTTCAGAAGTTGGATCAACAACCGACATAAGGCGCGGCGGCTTTTTGCCGTCGCCCTTAATGCCGAGGTGATAAACAGAATAGAACTATAAAATGCCTTTAATTGGCATTTTTAAGAGCGTCACCCAAATCAGATAGTTCCTGTTTCGTACCGCTGAAAGTGATAGTTTTGTTACCTTTTGGAGTTGGCTGCGTCACAACTAAAACTTTTGATTGTAGCATCTGCTGTATTTCCGCGTGGCTAATGTTAATTAGATGAGGGCCTTCACTGGTGCTGTATTTGATTTCGATTTTCATCTAATTCTCCTTTAATAAAGGGTCACCAATTTATAATATTATGCTTGAAGTTTAACTGAAAACGATTCATCGCACTGTTCAGAATCCACTCCTTAGCCATTTTGTGCTCCCATTTTCAGAAATTTTTCCCGATACTTATAAGAAAAGGAAACATCAACATCCGCAATGCCATCCTTAATAATGTGGGCATTGATAAAAGTCTTATTCTTCAGATAAAGATAACAGAGCAGATGGTTCTGGTCGTCATGCTTCGGGCCATCAAATTTCATGAATACTTTCTGGCCTTTGGTTTTCTCAATCAAATAGCGAATGGCCTGTCCATTGGCCGGCACCTTTGCTTTCACCCCAATCAGGCGAACCACCAAGTCATTATCCAGTTTCACAAGCTCAGGGCTGATCACCTCTTTCACCGAATAATAAACTTCCCGCTCACCGCTCTCGTTGGTAATTTTAGAGCCAAATTGCAATTTCTTGGGGTCGATTTTTTTGTCAAACTTGAGAGGATCCCTGAAAACATAGGGAAGCGCTGCAATCTCTTTGCTCAGATCCCCCTGAACGGCATCCCTTTGAAACAGATATTGCGTTGCCGCCACATCAACTTGATTCACATTCAGCTTGTTTTTAATAAAGGGTATGAACTCCGCGTTAATTTCATACCCCAACGAATTACGCCCCAAACTTCTGGCTGCCAGGGACATGGTGCCACTCCCAAGAAAAGGATCCAAAACCGTCTCACCGGCAAAAGAAAACATCTTTATCAGGCGGGTTGGCAACTCCTTGGGAAACATCGCAATATGTCCATTCTGCTTTTCCCCCGCAAAATACCAGTGCCCGGAAAAGTATGTATTCCACTCCTCTTTGGTCATTATTGACTGCTCTTTTTGTTCCCTTGTCGGGACAGGAGAGGTTCCCTGTTTTTTGAAGAGCAAAATAAACTCATAGTCAAGTTTTAAGATGCCATTTCTGGGATATGGAAAACTCCCCATAATGGTAGCGCCACCAGTGGTATTGCAGGTCGTCACCTTCTGCCAGATAACCGCCCCCATATAGTCAAAGCCAATGGTCTCGCAGAATTTGATTATTTCGGTGCGGATTGGGATAACCTTATAACGTCCATAATAGACCGCCCTGGCAAACTGATCTCCTATATTAACGCACAAACGGCACCCCGGATGCAATACCCGATGGCATTCCTTCCAGACCAGATTGAGATTATTGATATAACTTTCATAGCTGTCATGAAAGCCTATCTGCTCTTCAGTCCCGTAATCTTTTAACTGCCAGTACGGGGGCGAGGTAACAACCAGATGAACAGACTTATCCGCCACACAGTTCATCTGTCGGCTGTCACCATTTATGACGGTATGAGTAGTTTGCACACTGTTATCCCTGGCTGACCTTACGACCAGCGGCAAAGGCCTTGAGATTCACATCCTTAAATTTTGCCGGCACCCGAGCGGCGATAATCTCTTCATATACCGAAGCGGCCATGGGTAAGAAGGTGGAAACTGCGCCCACCAGCACCACATTGGCGGTACGGACTTCTCCCACCTCACGGGCCAGATCGAAGGCATCCACCTGTACCACCTTTATTCCTGACTTCGTAATATGATCGAGAACATTCTCGGGATAGGTGGCCTGACCGGTGGCCACCGAAGGGGGCAGAATCTTCTGGGTGTTGACGATCACGATACTGTCCTGATGCAGATAGGGCAGGTAGCGCACCGCCTCCATCATCTCAAAAGCGACCTGAATATCGGCCCGACCAGGTTCAATCAGGGGGGAATAGACCTTGTCACCATACCGCAGCTGGGCGGTCACCGAACCGCCGCGCTGGGCCATACCATGGACCTCACTCTTCTTGACATCGTAGCCTTCTGCCAACAGGGCATAGGCAATGATCTCACTGGCGAGCAAGATCCCCTGACCGCCAACCCCTGAAAAGAGGATATTTCCCTGTTTCTTCTGTTGCGTTTTTTGCACCTTTTGTTGTGGAGTTTGTGCTTTCATTGTTCTCCTCCCTGCCGGACTATGGCGTCAAATTTACACAGAGCCTGGCACTGACCACAGCCGTTACATTGCACCTCGTTAATCAGGGCATACCCTTTCTGCTTTTCTTTGTACCCTCGGGCCACAGCCTCTTCAGAGATCAAAGGATTCCAACTGATCGCCGGACAGCCCAGACGAACACAGGCCATGCAACCCGTACAGTTTGCAAGCTCGGTATGGAAGGGCACAAGTTTTGCTTTCTTCATCTCGGGCAGAAGAACGCAAGGAGCACGGGAGATAATAACCGAGACTTCATCCCGTTCCAAGGCCTTGTCCAAGGCCTTGCGGCACGCCTTTATGTCATGGGGGTTAACCACCTTGACATGCTTGACGCCCACGGCCTTACACAAAGCCTCAAGATTGATGGCGTTGGCAGCCTCGCCCTTGATGTTACAGCCGGAAGCCGGATTATTCTGCTGACCGGTCATGGCGGTAATACGATTATCAAGGATGATAAGCAGAGAACTCGAACCGTTATAGACAGTGTTAATCAAGCCGGACAATCCAGTGTGGATAAAGGTGGAATCACCAATAACCGAGACGATCTTACCCTTGGCCTCCGCACCCAAGGCCTTGGCCATACCGTGAGCAATGCCCACTGATGCCCCCATACAGACGCAGGAATCCATCGCCGACAGAGGTGGCAGAAAACCAAGGGTGTAACAGCCAATATCGCCTGACACAAAGACTTTCATCCGCGACAGGTTATAAAAAATGCCACGATGCGGGCATCCGGCACACATATTGGGGGGCCGCATTGGCAGAGGAACGGGTGGAAAGAGCTGAGGGGCCGAGCCGGGATCAATGCAACGGCGGACAATGGCGGCATTCAGTTCGCCCTGATCAGGAATCAGATCCTTGCCATGACAGGCTATCCCCATGGCCTTGATGTGCAGTTCCAAGAAAGGATCGAGTTCCTCCACCACAAACAATTCGTCCACGGAAGCGGCAAAATCACGGATCATCTGCTCGGGCAGAGGCCAGCACATCCCCAGCTTGAGGACTTTGGCCTGGGGAAAGGCCTCTTTCACATGGAGATAGGCAACACCGGCGGTGATAAATCCACGATTACTGTCTCCATCTTCCACACGATTAAATGCGGCAGTCTCAGCCATTGCCTGCAGACCGCGCATCCGCTCACCCACCGCCACACGACGGGCACGAGCATTACCAGGAAGCATGACAAACTTGGCTGGTATTTTTTCAATGCCAACAGTAACGGGAGACGCCATCATTTCGCTCGTGTTCACCACACCCTTGACATGAGCGATGCGAGTCATACTCCGCATCAGAACCGGCGTGTCAAACTGTTCGCTGATGACAAAGGCCTGTTTAAGCATTTCTTTGGCCTCAGCCGGAGCAGAGGGTTCCAACATGGGCAGCTTGGCGGCAAAAGCATAGTTCCGGGAATCCTGTTCATTCTGCGATGAATGCATCTCGGGGTCGTCGGCAACCACAATCACCAATCCTCCCCGCACGCCGGTATAAGCGGCGGTAAAGAGCGGATCAGCCGCCACATTGAGGCCCACATGTTTCATGGTGGCCAGGGCTCGAACACCGGCAAATGAGGCCCCGATGGCGACCTCAAGACCCACTTTTTCATTAGGAGCCCACTCGGTATAAACCCCCTCATAGCGGGAAAGGTTTTCCAGAATCTCGGTGGACGGGGTGCCAGGATAGCCGGAAGCCACCTTCACCCCTGCCTCGTAAGCCCCAAGGGCAATGGCCTCATTACCGGACAACCAGCTTGAATAATTATCAATCACTGTCACAGGAACTCCTTGTTGTTAACGAAAAAAACGCTTATCACCCTTCAACTTCTCGTTCACAGCGACTGACTCCAATTCTCAATCAAACTGGTGCCTTGACGACTGCACCACGCTGCTCCCTGGCGTACTTCTTTTGCTGTCTCGTCGCTGCTCGCTTGTCTTCTTGGCCTTGAAATGAATATTAACAAGTCGTTTCTGCGGACCTGCGCCGTTTGCGGGGTCCGCAGAAACGACTTGTTAAGTGTCTATATTATTGCTTTTATTTTTAATGCATGGTTGCAGATCAGGTCTTCCGTCAACATACAACTCAAATTCATTCGGAACTTGACTAGCCTGATACAAAGTTATGTCTAAACCATGTTCCTCATTTAGCCTATGCAGGATAGTTTCAAGTAAATCATAATTTGAGCCCTCCATCCTTGACCCAGCAATAACTGAATAGAGTATAATTTCTCGTTTATACGGATGAATACCAGCCTTTCTTATATAATCAACTACTCTCTCTTCCTGCTCATATTCCCAGTCTTTTCCTTTCGTCAAAAATTGCTTTTCTAACTTTTTTTCTAAAGAATCATCAAAAGTTATAATGGGCTTTTTCTGGTTGTAGTTTACTTCATGTGGGATTAGTAGTTCGCAAAACTCAATTTCACTTTCAGATTTATCGTATGACTCTATTGGAATGTCGAACTCTACGACAAACCCTTTATGATCGTCAGCATAATGAGCCCACATTAGTAAATTTAATGGATCTTTAGTAAGGCAACATATGCCAACATTATCTGATAATGACTGACCGAATAAACCATTCTTGATTGCATCACGAAGCCTACCAACCATATGAGGTTTTTCTTCAAGCATCTGAACACCTGATAGGTTTAAGAATTTAGCAACTTTTTCAACAAAATCTGGGCACTTTTCGAGATACTCTTCTATTTTTTCACTATCATGTCCTGGGTCACAATCAAAGGGATCATTAAATTCACTTGGCTTAGTAAATTTAATAGACATAATGGCTGTCAGTTAAACGAAAAAGACCTGCCCCTTGCAAACATGGGTTATACTGTAGAGAACGATTCACTACGGCGCAGAGCCATAACCAAGGAGGCAGGTCATGAAAAAGAATACCATATTTGTCGGGCTGGATGTACATAAAGATTCCATTGATATTGCATTGGCCAACGAAGGCCGTGATGGTGATGTCCGGTTTTACGGGACAGTTGATGGAGACCTT
>DYDK01000001.1 GCA_020717935.1 Desulfocapsa sp. | reverse complement strand
TTTTCGCATGCCTCGATTTTGAACGAAAATCTTCATTTTGCAAGAGGCTCAAGAAATAATCGCGCTGGCATGGAGAGTGCAATGAAAATAGTCATTGGTGCTGATCACGGTGGTTTTCATCTGAAAGAGTTCGTGCGAACACTGGTGCAGGATTTGGGGCATGAGGTGGAAGATGTGGGCTGTTATTCCACAGACTCGGTCAATTATCCAGATCTTGCCAGTTTAGTCTGTGAAAAGGTGAGCGGTGGCAGTGTTGATCGGGGTATTCTGATCTGTGGCACCGGCTTGGGCATGTCCATGGCTGCTAATAGATACGCCCTCGTGCGGGCGGCCCTTTGTCACGATCACTATACAGCCCGCATGAGCCGTGAACACAATAACGCCAATGTGTTGTGCATGGGGGAGCGAGTGGTGGGCAGTGGTGTGGCCGAGGATATGGTGCGTACCTGGCTGGCAGTAGAATTTAGTGGTGGCCGCCATCAGAGCCGCATTGCCCAGTTCAGTCAATGTTAAGTGCGGCGCCTCCTTGATGTAAAAGAGGTACATGCCAGCATTGCCGATTCGTGTGAATCCATAAAAAAGATGTCTGCCTGATACAGACAAGAGAATGATCAACAATGGTGAGTAAGTCATGAACGCATTACAAAAAGTTGACCCTGAAGTTTATAACAGCATCAAGCTGGAATATGAGCGACAAGACAGTCAGTTGGAGCTGATTGCCTCGGAAAATATAGCATCTCAGGCTGTTTTGGAGGCACAAGGCTCGATATTTACCAATAAATACGCCGAAGGGTATCCTCATAAACGATATTATGGCGGCTGTGATTATGCCGACGAGGTGGAGTCCCTCGCCATTTCCCGAGCCAAGGAAATTTTTGGGGCCGAATATGCGAATGTTCAGCCCCATTCCGGGTCACAAGCCAATATGGCCGTCTATTTTGCAACGCTCAAGCCCGGAGACAAGGTGCTGGGGATGGATCTGGCCCATGGCGGCCATCTCACCCACGGCAGCGGTGTTAATTTTTCAGGGCAGTTGTTTGATTTTATGTCCTATGGCGTCGAATGCGAAAGTGAACGCATCGACATGGAAAAGGTGGAACGATTTGCCTTTGAGAGCAAGCCCAAAATGATTGTCGCTGGAGCCAGCGCCTATCCTCGATTTATCGATTTTGCTGCCTTTCGACGGATTGCCGATGAGGTGGGGGCCCTGTTCATGGTGGATATGGCTCATATTGCCGGTCTGGTGGCCGCAGGCGTCCATCCTTCTCCGGTTCCCTATGCTGATTTTGTCACCACCACCACTCATAAAACCTTGCGCGGCCCACGGGGAGGACTGATTCTGGCCAAAGAGAAATGGGGCAAGTCCCTGAACAGCCATATCTTTCCAGGCATTCAGGGTGGACCCTTGATGCATGTGATTGCCGCCAAGGCCGTGGGTTTCAAAGAGGTCATGGGGCCAGCATTCAAGGCCGATCAGGTACAGGTGGTCGAAAATGCCAAGGCCTTGGCCGCAGCCCTGATGACGAAAGGTTTCCGTCTGGTTTCAGGTGGAACGGATAATCATCTGTTCCTGGTTGATTTGACCAATAAAGCAATTACCGGCAAAGAGGCCGAGGAACTTCTTGAGCAGGGCGGACTCACGGTCAATAAAAATGCCATTCCCTTTGATACCAAGCCGCGCTTTGTCACCAGCGGGGTGCGTATCGGTACGCCGACCGTGACTACCAGAGGCCTGAAGGTTGCGGAAATGCTTCTGATCGCCGAGTGGATTGAGCGGATTATTAGCAAGCGGGACCCCCAGACCATCGCTGGAGTTCGTCAGGAAGTTCGTGAGCTCTGTGCCAAATTCCCCCTTTCTGCCATTGTTGATCCAGTCTAAAAAAAACGCAAGAAAAGGTCGGAGAAGCCATGAAATGTCCCTCTTGTGGGTACCTTGAGAATAAGGTGATCGACTCTCGCTTAAATAAGGAGAGCACCATTACCCGACGACGGCGGTCCTGTCTGGCCTGTAATCATCGCTTTACTACCTATGAACGGCTGGAAGTGTTGTTGCCGGTACTGGTCAAAAAAGATGGGCGACGAGAGGATTGGAATCGACAGAAGATGATTGCCGGTCTTGAGAAGGCTTGTCAGAAACGGCCGGTAAGCCGTGATAACATTGAGGCCTTTGTTGATAAGATTGAGAAAAAACTCCAGGATAGTGGTTCTAAAGAGGTTGCTTCCCAGGTGATTGGTGAGTGGGTGATGGAAGGCCTGCCTGACCTTGATGAGGTGGCGTATGTCCGATTTGCCTCGGTATATCGACAGTTTAAGGATGTGACAGAGTTCGTTGATGAGTTGAAAACCTTACTGGGTTCGCGCAACAGTAACGAGAGCAAATGAGCGACGAATGGGATCTGCGGTGTATGCGCCTGGCCTTGAAAGAAGCCAGAAAGGGCTTGGGACGGACTTCACCCAATCCCTGCGTGGGAGCCGTCGTTGTTCGGGAACAGGAGATAATCGCCACCGGTTATCATAAGAAGGCCGGAACGCCTCATGCTGAAATTCATGCCCTGCACAAGGCTGGAGCACTGGCTTGTGGGGCTACCCTCTTTGTCACCCTGGAACCCTGTAATCATACCGGACGAACGCCCCCCTGTACCAGGGCAATCATCGCCAGCGGCATCAGGCGGGTTGTGGTGGGGATGAATGATCCCAATCCCTTGGTCAAAGGCGGTGGCAATCAGTATTTACAGAGCCAGGGGATCGAGGTAGTGAGCGGGGTACTGGAGGACGAGTGTCGAGCGCTGAATCGACCGTTTATAAAATATATTACCCAAGGTCTGCCTTGGGTGATTATGAAAGCGGGGATGAGCCTCGATGGCCGCATATCCTATCAGTCGGGCCAGCGGGGCGGGATGACCAGTGCGGATTCATTGCGGAAACTCCATTGTCTGCGTGACCAGGTGGATGCCATCTTGGTGGGTAAAAACACGGTCATTATTGATGATCCGGCCTTGACCACCCGTTTATCCCAAAAACGGGGCAAAGATCCGGTCCGGGTGGTTCTTGATACCCATCTGCATATCCCGACGACTGTTAAACTTCTTCATCAAACATCTTCGGCACCCACTTTGATTTTTTGCGGAACCGAGGTGAGTGCGGAATGCGTTGCCAGGTTCAGTAATGCCGATAAGGTTGTTGTCCATCAAGTTGCGTGTGGCCCGGATGGGCGAGTCGATCTGCGGCAGGTGCTGAAAACCCTTGCCAGTCAAGGGATAAACACCGTGCTGGTTGAGGGCGGGGCTGCTATTCATGGAGCTTTTTTGCAACAGCAACTGGTTGATCAGGTCAATGTGTTTATAGCTCCTCTTTTTGCGGGCAGTTCCGGCACTGCGGTTATCACAGGACTGGATATTGCCAATGCTGAAAACACCATCCGCTTGGATGATGTTTGCTATCACCGTCTCGGGCAGGATCGTATGGTGGATGGGATCGTTGTCTATCCTCACTGAATAATTCCGTTTCTAAATCAAAATTACAATATTGCAGAAGGAATAATTGGTGATAGGTCGCTGCCAACAAGGGAGAAGGAAATGTGTGTCTATGCAATAGGTGAATGTTTGAAATAGAAATGGAATAACGGTCCGCCATCCTCAAAGGCAGTAAAATTTACCACAGCCCATTCGTTTTTCAGCAAACAGTGCTTTTTTCTTCTCCCTTTTTCAATCCGCTCGTTGCCGTTTTCCTACCCTCTTGGGGATTCCCAGCAATTTTATTCGCGAAATTCCTTGAAATGAGGGAATAATCCTTTCATTCTTTGTGCTGCCCGAAGATGGCCGTCAAAAAAATGCCAGCCTCATACAGGCCAAACAGGGGGATGGCCAGCATGGCCGTGGCCATGAAGTCACCGGCGGTGAGGAGAAAGGAAAGAACCACAATGGCGGCATAGAAGGAGAACCTTTTTTTGCGAAAGGATCCAGGCCTGATAAATCCGGCCTTGCCGGCCATGACCATGAGGAAGGGGATTTCAAAAGAGAGTCCAAAGGCCAGCATGGTGCGGGCCACAAAGGTGAGATAGATGCCGAACTTGGGGAGGGGTTCAAGGTCAGGGGTCGCATAACTCATGAAATAATGGAGCATTTTGGGCAGGACTGCGAAAAAGGCAAAGGCGGCTCCGGCTGCAAACAGAACGGTAGCCCAGAACACCACGACGGTGGCCATTCTTTTTTCATTTTTTTTGAGTCCGGGGGCGATAAATGACCAAAACTGATATACAACGACAGGAAAGCTGGCCACCAGGCCAATGAGCAGTGATAGCTTGATATATGAAAGAAAGGCCTCGGGCAGATTGGTGTACACCAGTTTATTGATCAGGGGACTGGCCTGAAAAAGTGGAGCGAGAAAAAGCTTGGCAATTCGCTCGGACAGGCCATAGGCAATGGTGGTACTGGCAATGATGGTCAGAAAGACAATGATGAGTCGTTTTCGCAATTCCTCATGGTGCGGGGCAAAAACTTCAATACTTCGAGCTAACATGGTGGTGAAGGGGCTGATTCTTGAGTCGAGGCAATCGGGTCTGGGCTGGAACTGGTCTGGGTAGCGGCGTGGTCTGTGGTCAGATCAGCATCGCGGTCAAGTGCGGTATTCTCAGGTTCGTGTTCAGCGGTGGTGATTTCGGTCTCATTGATTGAGGGTGAGGCAGGGGCGGGATTGACTCCTTCGCCTGGTGTGAGCGTTTTCCAGGATGGGTCAGAGGATTCAAGGAGATTGGTGGAGAGGGATTGACTGATACTGTTGATCTCGGGGTGGATACTGTCTAAGGGGTTGCCATCTTCAGTTAGATTTTTTTTGAGGGCCTCAGCCGTTTTTTTAAGTTCCATCACCCCTTTGGCCACAGATCGTGCCAGATCGGGCAATTTGTCCGGCCCGACCACGATGAGGGCCAAGGCGAGGATTAAAATCATTTCAGGAAGTCCGATGCCGAACATGAAAGTTTTTTATATTGAAAAAAATGGAGGAGAGAAGAGTAAGGTCGAGTCCCTGAGGTCGTTGAGTAGACTGAGAAGAATGACTTTCAAGAGTATCCTTGAATGTACGCCATTTGTCAGAAGGTGTCAATCCTTGTTGCTGGTGATGATGAATGCGTGCATCCTTTCTGTCAAGGGTGTCCAATAGTGCGAATCTGCTGATAATAATGTTGAAATGTTGCCGGTGAAATGGCACTTTGCCAGTGGCCGGTCATTTGGGCAATGAGCCAGAAAAAAAGAAAAATACCAATAACCAAGGAGGGTAGCAGGAGAGGTGAGGGTGTTATTTTTGCGGGTAGAGAGAGTTGCAGGCACCCCTTTCGGGGGCAGACAGGCAGGCATTCCAGACAACCGATACACTCGCTGTTACGCACGGTGTGGCGAGCGGTGATCTGGATGGAGCCCGGGCAGACCTGTTCGCATTTTTTACAATCAATACACAGCTCATCTTCTCTTCGTATCTGAAAGGGGCTGAAAACCGCCAGCAGGCCAAGGAGTGCCCCATAGGGGCAGAGATAGCGGCACCAAAGATTTTTGACGATAAAGGACAGAAAAAGAAGGCCAAGCATGATAAAGCTGGCGAGCCGACTGGGTTCCAGAAAGAAATGGAGCATCTTGGCATCGGAAATCATGTTGTAGGGTGAAGAATAAAAGTCGTTGAGATCCTGAAGGCTCATGTTCCAGAGGATGATCCAGGCAAAGAAGCCCAAGAGTAGATATTTGAGAGACAGAAGTGGCAGGTCGAGCCATAGTGGTAATGCTGTCAGGTTGATGAGAATCGTCAATTTTTTTCCGACCCATTCTGCCAGGTTTGAGGCAAAACCAATGGGGCAGATCCAGCCGCAGAAACCTTTTCGTAAGAACAAGCCAAGAAAAAGGACCGCCAGGAAAATGGTAAGACCGGCCGGATGAATGCTGTCATATTCACCCGATAGCAGCAGTCGTTTCAGGCCAACCAGGGCCCCCAGGGGCAGAAAGGCCTCGACCGCCGGTGGTCGGTGGGTAAAGGATGCAGTACTGCCAGTGGCCCAGAGGTAAAATTGATAAAACTGCACTCCCACGATCAGGCAGAAAATGGTAAAAAGGGATTGACTTATCCGTCGTAGACGATGGAGTGGAAGGTGGGTTAAGGAAAATCTCATGGTAGTGAACATCTGGGATGACAGCTTGATTGCAGGTAGATTCGTTTCAGGTGCGAAGCATGGTATCATATACCCTTTTTGGCAGGCAAGTTCTTTGATATAAGTCAAAGGCCGTGTTGTTGGAGAGTGATCTCTGGTAAAGGAACTTTTGTTTTGATGAGCACCTTCTGCACCCCATTTGGTCGGAGATGGAAGCGGTTGGGAATTCTGTGGATAGCAAGTAAATTGTCGCAAATGATTGACTTTAAGAGGTGTGTTGACTATATTATTTCGGTTGTTCCTTCGTAAAATGATGATGGGCACGAGAGGATATTTCCTGGTTCGTGTTATTCTTTGCATTGTGTTGCAATGCGGCCAGGCGAGCTGTTGTGAGAAAAATAACTTTATGTCCATGCCATTGATGGCAGAAGGCTTTTAAAGGAAAAAGAAAAACTGGAGTGTTGTTTTCTTGATGTTCCTATTGACAAACAGCGTGATACACCGATTCAGGAGAGAATAAAAATGGCCAGTGTGGTGGTGGTGGGAACCCAGTGGGGAGATGAAGGGAAAGGGAAGATTGTTGATATCCTCACTCGTTATGCCGATTGTATTGTTCGCTTTCAGGGCGGGAATAATGCGGGTCATACGCTGGTCGTGGGAGGGAAAAAATTTGTCTTTCATATCATTCCCTCGGGAATCCTCTATGCGGATAAGGTCTGCATGATTGGCAACGGAGTCATTATTGATCCGGCGGTACTATTGGGTGAAATGGCCGAGCTTCTGGCACAGGGTTTAGAGGTGACTCCTCAGCGGATGATGATCAGCGAAAATGCCCATCTGATTATGCCTTATCATCAAAGCCTGGATCAGGCCAAGGAATCGGCTCTGGCTGCTGGTAAAAAAATCGGCACCACTGGTCGAGGCATTGGCCCCTGCTATATGGACAAGGTAGGGCGGGTCGGCATCAAAGTCGGTGATTTACTCGATGACACCCTCTTTCGTGAACGCTTACAGGAAAATATAGAGGAAAAAAACTTCCTGCTTACCCAAAAATATAAGAGTCAGCCGCTCTCTTTTGAAACGATTTACGCCGCCTTTCAGGATTTTGCCGAAAAGCTGAATCCCTTTGTCGGTAATGTTTCGATGGAACTGGATCAGGCCCGCAAGTCAGGTCGTAATATCTTGTTTGAAGGTGCCCAGGGCACTCAGCTTGACATTGATCATGGCACATATCCCTTTGTTACTTCATCAAATACCATTGCCGGCAATGCCTGTAATGGGGCCGGATTTGGCCCTGCCCATATTGATGCGGTGATTGGCATTCTCAAGGCCTATACCACTCGGGTGGGTGAAGGCCCTTTCCCCACGGAGCTTTTTGATTCGGTGGGTGACGAATTACAGAGAAAGGGCGGCGAGTTTGGAGCCACCACTGGCCGGAAACGGCGTTGCGGTTGGCTGGATGGAGTGGTTGCCGCCGATGCTACCCGACTTAATGGTTTAACGGGTATGGCTCTGACAAAATTAGATGTTTTGAGTGGTCAGCCGGTGTTGAAGATGGCTACGGAATACGAACTGGCTGGCAAAAAAATATCGGCCATGCCCTCTAATATCCGGCAGGCGGCAGTTGTGAAGCCGGTCTATGAAGAGCTTGCCGGCTGGCAGGAAGATATTAGCAGGATTCGTAATTATGATGACCTGCCAATCACAACGAAAGAGTATATTCAACGCATTGAAGAGTACACCGGTGTCGAGACAATGATTGTTTCAGTGGGGCCGGATCGTGACGAGACCATACTATTGAAGAACCCTTTTGAAAAATAAAGGTTTTTTGAGTGGGTTGAAGTCAAGGGAGTTACATTAGAAAACGAGGGGATACATGGCAAGAATTACTGTGGAAGATTGTCTGGAGCAGATGGGTGATGGGAATCGTTTTAACTTGATTCATCTGACCGTAGAGCGCATCAAGCAACATCGGCGCGGCGAGCCTTTTCTGGTGCAGGGGGATAATAAGGAGATTGTCATGACTCTGCGCGAGATTTCGGCGGCTAAAGTCACCGTCCAGAACATCAAAAGCTTGTCAGATCGTTCTGGTAAGGGGAAAAATGTTGTGCAAGAAGAAATTGTTATTGAGCAGGAAACTGTGGCCTGATGGGTCGTGTGGCCTGTTTGTATCGGGTGTGAATAAAAAGAATGCCAAGAGATTATTACGAAATTCTGTCGGTAAGTCGGGAAGCGAGTAGCGGCGAGATCAAGAAGGCCTATCGAACGCTAGCCATGAAGTATCATCCCGATCGCAATCCTGATGACAAAGAGGCCGAGTCCTGTTTTAAGGAATGTGCTGAGGCCTATGAGGTGCTTAGTGATGTCCAGAAACGCAAGATTTATGATACTTATGGTCATGAAGGCCTGAAAAACAGCGGCTATCAAGGCCCTGGGAATTTTGAAGATGTTTTTTCCGGCTTTGGCGACCTGTTCGGCGACCTGTTTGGTCGCCGGGGGGGATCGCAAGCCCGTCGCAATGGGCCGCTTCAGGGCAATGACCTTCGCTACGACCTGACCATTTCCTTCATGGAGGCCGTGCATGGCGTGGCCAAAGAACTGGATCTGACCCGTCGCGACACCTGTTGGAGCTGTGAGGGCTCAGGATGTCGACCAGGCCATAAGCGGGAGACCTGTCCTTTGTGTCACGGTCGAGGCCAGGTGATTCGTTCTCAAGGCTTTTTTCAGGTCAGTACCGACTGTCCGCGTTGTCATGGCGAGGGTGAGATTGTCACCGAGCCTTGTAAGGATTGCAATGGTATGGGGCTGGTCAATAAAAGTAAAAAGGTCTCGGTCAAGATTCCGGCGGGTGTCGATCATGGGGCTCGAATGCGTCTACGAGGTGAGGGCGAGGGTGGACGGCGGGGAGGAACCGCGGGTGATCTTTATGTTGTTATTCTTGTGCAGGAACATCAGTTTTTCAAGCGGGAAGGGGAGACGATCTATTGCCATTTCCCAATATCCATGGCCCAGGCAGCCTTGGGCTGCAAGGTGGATGTCCCGACCATTCATGGCAAAAAAAGTCTGAAGATTCCGGCGGGCAGTCAAGCCGGGGCCTCGTTTACCCTTCGTCATGAAGGCGTGCCCAGTCTGCGAGGTGGACAAAAAGGGGATATGGTAGTGGAGTTGCAGGTGCAAACGCCAGTCAACCTTTCCCTTGAACAGAAAGAACTCTTGCAGAAATTTGATGATTTGGGGAGGGAACAGGGCCATCATGAGGAGCGGGAGGGCTTCTTCAAACGCCTTTTTCATGAGGTTCTTGGAAAGAAATCAAAAGAAAACGAGTAGTTTTCCATGAAACGACAAGAGGATATTAAAACAGAGCTGACCCATTTTGATGGGGATGGCAACGCCCTGATGGTCGATGTCAGCGCCAAGGTTGATACCCATCGGGTGGCGGTGGCCGCTGGCAGTATTAGTATGTCGGCTGTTGCCTACGATTTGGTGAAGCAAGGTTCCATGGCCAAAGGTGATGTTCTGGGGGTAGCTCGCCTGGCTGGAATCATGGCCGCCAAAAAGGTTGCCGATCTGATTCCTCTGACTCATCCCTTGATGATCACCAAGGTCAATGTCGATTTTACCTTTCACGACAGGGAGTGTTCCATCGAGATTCAGTCCACGGTTGGTATCTATGGTAAGACAGGTGTTGAGATGGAGGCATTGACCGCTGTGTCAGTTGCCGCTTTGACTGTGTACGATATGTGCAAAGCCGTTGATAAGTCCATGATAATCAACGCTATTCGCCTGTTGACCAAGACAGGTGGCAAGAGTGGCTCGTTTGTAAGGCAGGAATCAATAAATAAAGGGCCTCGGCAAGAATAAATTGTTCCGTATTGCGCAGGATTTTCAGTCATCTTCGAGGAGCGGAAAGAGGCGCATAGCAGGGCTATGAAACTCTTTTCGTGACGAAGAAGATGACTGAAAAGACCAGCAAGACGGGATGATTTATTCTTGCCGAGGCCCTAAATAACGGTGGGTGCAGGTCCAACGATAGATGATTGTGGGGGATGGGTGCATGGAACAGAAAGAGCTGGAACGATTTAAGCAGATGCTTGAGGTAAAACGGGACGAGATCCAGAGTGAAGCAGAGCGATCCCTGACCGAGTTGGTAGATCAGGCTGGCAGTATTCCTGATCCCAATGATCGGGCCAGTGCTGAGGCCGATCGCAGTTTTGAGTTGCGCATTCGTGAACGAGAGCGAAAATTACTGCCCAAAATTGAGGCGGCTCTGGAGCGCATCAAGGATGGTTCGTTTGGTCAATGCGAGGATTGCGGTTGTGAAATCGGGATGAAACGACTGGAGGCCAGGCCGGTAACTTCGCTTTGTATCGACTGCAAAACTCTCCAGGAAAAGAATGAAAAAGGGCACGGGGCTGAATAGCCATGCCTGAGTTGCGTAAAGACCCTGTCTTGGGGCGGTGGATTATTATTGCCCAAGAGCGGGCTAAACGGCCCACTGATTTTGTGGTGGCCGAGGTTCCCTCGTCCGGCGGATTTTGCCCTTTGTGTCCGGGAAACGAAAATACGACGCCGCCAGAGGTGCTGGCCTATGGCCGCCAACATGGATCTCCAGCCAATACTCCCTCCTGGCAGGTCAGGGTGGTTCCTAACAAGTATCCGGCCTTGGTTATTGAGGGTGAAATAGACCGGCAAGGGGAAGGCCTTTATGATAAGATGAACGGGATCGGCGCCCATGAGGTGGTCATCGAAAGCCCCCGCCACGGGGATGTTTTTGCCAAACTTCCGCGCGAGCACATGCTCATGGTTTTTCAGGCATTTCGGGCCAGAATTCAGGATCTCGAACGAGACCCTCGTTTTCGCTATGTCCTGGTTTTTAAAAATTATGGCCGAGCGGCCGGCGCTTCCCTGGAGCATTCACATTCCCAGCTTGTGGCTCTTCCCATTCTGCCCCGCATGATTGTCTCTGAGTTGCAAGGGACTGAAGAATACTACAAATATAAGGAACGGTGTATCTATTGCGACATCATTCGTCAGGAGATTCAGCAGCAGGTGCGGGTAGTGTGTCAAAATGAGGCCTTTCTCACCATTACCCCTTTTGCTCCCCGTACGCCTTTTGAGATGTGGATTCTCCCCAAAAAGCACGGGTCAGGATACCACCTTCACAATGATCAGGATTTATTGCTTCTGGCCGATATTTTTTCCGAAACTCTGCAACGCCTTGATGCCTGTATTCCGGGAGTACCGTATAATTTTGTCCTGCATACCCAGCCGTTGCGTTCTGAGGAGATGAAACATTTTCACTGGCATTTTGAAATTGTTCCCAAATTAACATCTATTGCCGGATTTGAATGGGGCTCAGGATTTTATATCAACCCCATGCCTCCAGAAGAGGCGGCGCAGTATCTTCGTGAGTCTCTTGAAAAAAAACCACCGGAGTAAAGGCTATGAAAAAGATCTTACTGGTTGATGACGAAGAAGGCATTCAATTTTTGTATCAGGAAGAATTTCAAGACGAAGGCTTTGAGGTCATTTCGGCCTTCACTGGTGAAGAGGCCTTGGAAAAATTCAAATCGGAGACCCCAGACCTAGTTATCCTTGATATTCAGATGCCAGGGATGAATGGGATTGAGGTCTTGCGACAGATGAAGATGCTTTCTCCTCAACTCCCGATTATCCTCAGTACTGCCTATCATGAATTTAAACAGGATCTCAGTGCCTGGGCCTCGGATGAATATATCGTGAAGTCGCAGGATCTGCGAAAACTGAAAGAAGCGGTTCATAAATTTCTGGGATAACGATACCTGTCCTGGTGTCGTCCCTTTCTTGACCATGAAAGATATCCAAAGTGAGCGGGATCATCGGCGTATCAATATCCGCAAGGTTGGTGTCAAGACTATCTCCTATCCCATAATCGTGCTCGATAAGGCCAGGAAACGACAGCATACTGTGGCCACTGTCAATATGTTTGTGAATCTGCCGCATCGGTTCAAGGGAACGCATATGAGCCGGTTTATTGAGATTCTTAATCAGTTTCATGGGCAGATTGACTTGCAGAGTTTTCATCAAATCTTAGAGGAGATGAAAACTCGCTTGCAAGCCGAGGCTGCTCTCGTGGAAATGGCTTTTGCCTATTTCCTGCCGAGAATGACGGGGCAGGAAGTCTTAAATGCCGGTCGTTATGAATGCCGGATGCACGGTTCTCTTGGGCAGAGCGATGAGTTGGAATTGCAGTTGACCGTTCCGGTCTCGTTGCCATTGAAACAACGGAGTGTTTCGGGTCTGCCCCGTTCTCGTGGCCATTGGGGACAGGCCTTGGTGTCGGTCAAATTTCGTCATTTTATCTGGATAGAAGACATTATAACCTTGGTTGAACGGGCCATTGAGCAGGCGATTGGTCAGGAGCAGGGGCAGAGCAGTGGCGAACTCTCTGGTTCTCTGTCTGTGGAATCCTTGACCCTGCAAATTGGTGCCCATCTTGCGGAAGTATCGGCCTTCAAATGGTTTTCGGTCACGGTGGAGAATCTTTTTGAAGGGTATTCAACCTTTGCCACCGCTTCATGCCCCTATTCTTCTATCTCACCATTGTGACGATCTTTTTCCTGTCGTTTAATTTTTACCATCTCACTTACTGCATACGCCATCATGACCGATCTTCTCTTTGAAATAGGTACCGAAGAAATTCCCGCTGGTTTTCTCTTGCCCGCTCTTGAACAACTGCAACACAATTTCACCCGTAAGGCCACCGAATTACAACTTGCCTTCGGGGAAGCAAAAGTGTTGGGCACCCCGAGACGGCTGGCCATAATTATCCATGACCTTGGAGAGCAGCAGCCTGACCGTCGTGAAGAATTGATGGGGCCATCGGCCAAGGCGGGTCTGGATGCCGATGGTGAATTCAGCAGAGCCGCTCATGGTTTTGCCCGTTCCAAGGGGGCTCAGGCCAGCGACCTGCGAGTGGTGGAGACATCCAAGGGCTCCTATCTGCAACTGACCCGAGTCGTGGCAGGTCGGGCCAGTAAGGAGTTGTTACCTGAACTGTTATACGAACTGCTTGTCGAATTTTCCTTTCCTAAATCCATGAAATGGGGGGCAAACAACAACGCCTTTGTCCGCCCGATTCAATGGTTGCTGGCCCTTTATGGTCGGGAAGTGGTGCCGTTGTCTTTGAATGGTATTCTCTCTTCGGCCAACAGTCGTGGCCATCGTTTTATGGCCCCTGAGCCAATTCAGATTAACGATGCCGCCAGTTATGAGCAGCAACTGGCGGCGGCCTTCGTGATTGTGGATCCGGATCGTCGTCGACAAGGGGTGAGAGAGGAAATTACCCGGGCTGTGGCCACGATACTTCCCGCTACTGATGCCCGGGTTGCCATTGATGAGGCCTTGGTCGAGACCGTGACCCATCTGGTCGAATCACCATTTGGGGTCTGCGGGGCCTTTGATGAACGATTTTTACAACTGCCGAAAGAGGTGCTCATCACCTCCATGCGTGAGCATCAAAAGTATTTTCCAGTGCTTGATGGTCAGGGGCGACTTTTACCTTTTTTTGTAGCGGTGAACAATACCAGAGTTCGTGATCTCGCCGTGACCAAGAAGGGACACGAACGGGTTTTACGGGCCCGCCTTGAAGACGCTTTGTTTTTCTTCGATGCCGATCGCCAGCGGCGATTGGATGCCCGCCTGCCTGAGCTTTCCGGCATTATCTTTCAGGCCAGACTTGGAACCATGCTGGAGAAGAGTGAGCGGCTAGTGAAACTGACGGCCCTGCTTGCTGACAAACTGGCTCCAGAAGCGATGACGGCCAGTCTGCGGGCCGCACAGCTATGCAAGATTGACCTGCTGACCAATATGGTCGGAGAATTCCCTTCCTTGCAGGGAGATATGGGGGCGGCGTATGCCGTGCATGATGGTGAAACAGCAGCGGTGGCCTTGGCCATAGGGGAACATTATCTACCGAAACGAGCAGGCTCGGAACTACCGACTTCAACTCCTGGTTCATTGGTTGCCCTTGCTGATCGCTTCGATACCCTCGCCGGTTGTTTTGGTATTGGCCAGCAGCCCACGGGAACCACCGATCCTTTTGGTCTGCGACGATTGGCCTTGGCCATTTTGCACATTATTGATGCCCAAGGCTACACAGTGTCACTGCGGGAGATGATCTATAAGGCTCTGGCTTTGTATGGCAATAAGGTGGATGGCAGTGTGGAAACTGTTGATGCAGTGCTGGCCTTTATTAAAGGTCGTTTTATCAATGATGCTGTAGCAAAAGGCCTGGATCAAGGGGCAGTAGAGGCAGTTACCTCTCTTGGTTTTGATGTCGTTAATGATTGCCGGAAAAAGATTGATGCCCTCATTGCCATTCGTAATGAAGAGGCCTTTGCTGTTTTGGCGGCGGCCTTTAAGCGAATCCGGAATATCGTCAAAGATCATCAAGGGGGAGAGGTGGACTCCTCTTTGCTGGTCGAGGAGGCTGAGCAGATTTTGGCGATGGCCTTTACTCTTGTTACCAGGAATGTGCAACCTTTGCTGAAACGAAAAGATTACAGCCAAGCCCTTTCCGGAATGCTGGCGCTGAAAGAACCTGTGGATCAGTTCTTCGAGTCGGTAATGGTCATGGCTGATGATGAGAAGATTCGTACGAACCGCCTGAATCTGTTGACGGCCATTGCCCAGTTGTTCCTTCAAGTTGGGGATATTTCAAAGATGTCGGCATCAATGTCATCAGAAAGAGGGTGTGTGGTAGCAGTGCAAGAAGTATAAAAAAACAATGAGATAAATACAGATATAAAAAAAGGCCGTCTTGAAAGAGACGGCCTTTTTTTATGCTTGAAAGAATGGATGGCTTATTTATGGCAGCCGCCACACTGGGTGGGGCCAGCCTTTTTCTCGGTATGACACCCCTTGCAATTCTTATGGGCGGCATCCTTGAAAGTGGCAACATCCTTATTGGTTATGCCGGCAGCAGAGTTATGACAGGTTTCACATTTTTCAATTTTCTGGCCTTCTTTATAAGCTTCTTGTTTGCCGGCAGCGTCTTTTCCGTGATGGCAATCGCCACAGGCCATGGTTGCCTGATGCTTGGCATGGGAAAAAGCGGCTGGTTTTGGCTTGGCAGCAGCATCTTTAGTGGCTTGCATAGTGATGTCAGCCGGCCCTTTATCGGCTGCCATGGCGGAAGAGCCAAAACCAACTGCCAAGGTTAAAGCAACAGCGTACAATACGGTTTTTTTCATCATTTACCCCCTTTTGAAATAAAAAATCCTCAATAAATGTTTCTTGACCTGCATGATAGTTTACACCAAATCCTTAAATTTCCCTTCCTATAACTGCTTCTGTTTTCTTTGTCAAGGAGTCTATGGTCTGTTTGTTGACAAATAATATGACAATGACAATTCCCTGATATTTTGTAATTTTATTTGCACCACACAGCTCTTGTATGAACCAGTTTTTAATTGGATCCATAACTGTGCAGACCGGCAAGCAAAAAATTCACTCCATAATAAGTAAAGATCACTGAAATAAAACCAAGGATGGACATCCATGCAATGCGGGTGCCGCCCCAGCCGCGGGTATAACGGGCGTGCAGGGTGATGGCGTAGAAAAACCAGGTGATCAGGGACCAGGTTTCTTTAGGATCCCAGCTCCAGTAAGTCCCCCAGGCCGAATTGGCCCAGATGGCGCCGGTGATGATGCCGATGGAGAGCCAGAGAAAACCAAAGACCATGGTCTTGTGAGTAATATCATCAATAACCTTCAAGGGCGGCAAGGAACCGAGAAGGGTGCTGTCGTTGCTTGTCTGGCGGGTTTCACTGGTGTTTTTCATCAGATACATGATACCCAGGCCGGCAGCCACGGCAAAGGCGGCATAGCCGATGAAGCAGGTGACAACATGGGCAATCAGCCAGTTGGATTGCAGGGCTGGAATGAGAGGGGTGATCTCTTTGTTGATGTTGCTGGAAAAAGAGGCATAGGCCATGGCCAGAAAGGCAAAGGGAACCGCAAAGGCCCCGATGATCCTGGTCTTGAACTTCCATTCAATAATCAGATAAATGAAAATAATCGTCCAAGCAAAAAAGACCACGGATTCATACATATTGGTCAAGGGGGCACGACCCATTCCCATCTGATACGATTCTACCCACCTCAGACCTATACCGACAGTTTGTGCCAGAAAGGCGATGATGGTAAAAATAGTGGCCACTATACCCAATCGACCGGCCTTAAAGATAAAAATGGCGGCGTAAAGAATGGTCGAGAAAAGATAGGTAAAGGTGGTGATACCAATGAGTTGTGAGCTATCCATACAATTAACTCCGTGTTGTTTCGGTTAAGCCAGAGGGCTTAGGAGCGCAGAACATCCTGATTTTGATTGATTTTCTGCACGAGTGCTTGGAATGTCTTTTCAAATCCACCCTTATTTTTATTGGCATGTCCGGCCATGAGGATAGCACTTTTCCCGCTGGGAGTATCATGCACAAGTAACCAGATGCGCCGATGTGACATGAAAAAGGCGATTATTAAGCCCAGAATCATCAGACCGCAGCCGATATACACCATCCATACCCCAGGGTCTTTGGCGACTTGTAGGCCGGTGGCATACATCTGTTTGGCGGATATCGTATAACTGCTCTTTTTTCGTTCGACCGTGGCCTGCTCGCCATTGTCTAACCAAAAAAGTGACGGCTCACTGTCATCATCAGCAAACCAGACTTTCATGTTTTTCACTGATTGGCCGATAGCTTTGGCATTAATGATACCAATGCGAAGCCCACTGTCCTTTAAGCTGTGCTGTTGTTGATACCGAGTGATTGCTGTTTCCGTCAGTCCAGTGTTTTTGTTGGTAATGGTGACAAGGAACTCTTGATACGGCTCATAGCTTGACTGATAAAAGGTAATGCCCTTGTAGCTGAGAGGTCCATTCACCACAATCTCTTTTCTGTCGTACCCTGCGACGATGTTCCCGTTTTCAAGGATGGTTAGAAGGGAACGGTAGGTCTTGGGCATCCCATTGTCGTAAAATTCAATGTCAAAACGGTCACAACGAACCTCAAACCCCAGATTGACGATGGCTTTGTCATCGAAGGTCTGTATCTTGTCTGTGCCTCTGGTTTCGGGCAACATCACCATGCCCTTGAAACCCAGTATTGAGCCAATAATCGCACCGGCAAAGATGACCAGAATGGAAGCGTGGACGATATAAACGCCGGTGCGGGTCATGGCCCCTTTTTGGGCAAAGAGGAGAGTCCTGTCTTCACTCGTCTGTTCTTCTGTCTTCCAGCCAAGGGCTTGCAGGGAATTTTTCAGGGAGGATGCGGTGGATTCTCGCGAGTCGTTGGCTTGCCAAGAATACTGGGGACTCATTTTTTCCAAGCGGTTCAATGACAGATCCAGATTATTGGCGGTAATCTGCCGCCAGACCCCGGGAAACCTGTCTATGCTGCAAACGATGAGATTGACGCAGAGCAGGCCAAGAAGAGACAGGAACCACACCGAGCTGTACATATCAGGGGTGATGGCGAGGACTTGAAAGAGGTTGGCAGTGGCCTCTCCATATTTTTCATTATACCATTGAACAGTCTCTTTCTGAGGAATGACCGTGCCAATAATCGAGGTGGTAGCCAGAAAGAACAGGGTAAACAGGGCCAGTTTGACGGAGGCAAAAAAAGTCCAGACAGGATTTTTATTCTTCATGCGGCTCAAATTTTAAGAGTTATTATCAGAAGTGCTACAGTTGACCATCATTTATAATAAGAAAAGGTAATAAAAACAATGTTGATTTATTGTTAAATCTCAATTTTCAGACCTCGTAAACAACATGCCAAAAGCGTCATTTTTTTTGGACATTTGTTATTG
>DYDK01000202.1 GCA_020717935.1 Desulfocapsa sp. | reverse complement strand
GGTCTCCATCAACTGTCCCGTAAAACCGGACATCACCATCACGGCCTTCGTTGGCCAATGCAATATCAATGGAATCTTTATGTACATCCAGCCCGACAAATATGGTATTCTTTTTCATGACCTGCCTCCTTGGTTATGGCTCTGCGCCGTAGTGAATCGTTCTCTACAGTATAACCCATGTTTGCAAGGGGCAGGTCTTTTTCGTTTAACTGACAGCCATTATGTCTAAAAATATCATTCAACCGCCTTTTCCCGCAAGGCCTCATACAGTTGCGCCGGTCCCAGGAGAATATCCCTCAGCCCGTCCCGTACCCGTTCCGAGTCCAAGGCCTGTTTACTCATGGTGCTGTGTGCGGCAAAGGCATCCATGATGGCATTCATGATTTCGCTCTTCAGGTCGGGGGAATTGGAAAACTGCTCTTTGGTATTGTTGACGGCCTGCTGCGCCAGTGTCTCTGACTCAAGCAGCTTTCCTTTCAGGACATTGTTCACATAGACCAGGCGGTCATCATCCGTCAACTCCCCTTGAAACAGCTCGTTGACCTTGGCTATGATTTCGGCCAGGAGCGCTTTTTCTTTCTCATGCACCGAGCCGCCACCAATGTCCGTAATCGGCTTGATCTTCGCCGGATCTCCATTACCAAGGATGAGGGGGCTTTTGCCCTTATGCTTGAGGTCGTGGTGCGTCAAAACCACCTTGGAAAAATCAATCGTGTCCCGTTCACGGCCAAACTCCAGCAGGGGCAAAAGAACCCTGTAAAAAATATGCCGTTTCTCGATATCGGTATTGCCGTAATCGAAGATTTGGGACAAGAAGGCATAGATTCGCTGAAAGGTTCCCAAGTCCCGCTTGAACAGAATCAAAGCGTCGATTTCATTTTGGGCCTCATCGATTGCCTTCTTCTCTTTTCTTGCCTTGGCTGCCTTCAATTTTTCCAGAGCCGCCTTGTACTTTTTCAGCAAACGATCCACCACCGGCTCCAGGGCTGCTTCCAGATCTTTCTGTCTGGCCGCCGGGTTCAGCTCCACCGCCACCACCCGCTCTATCTCAACGACATCATAGGCCCCGGCACCATCGAGCTTGGTCCGCAGATCATAGACCATATGCGGATCTGTCACGCCGGAGAGTTCCGCCGTGGCATAGTACATGCGGAATGCCGCCAGCACCTCTTCGGGTTTATTGACAAAGTCAACAACATAGGTCGTATCCTTGCCAAGGTAGGCGCGATTCAGCCGGGACAGCGTCTGCACCGCCTGAATTCCCGCCAGCCTTTTATCCACATACATGGCGCACAACAAGGGCTGGTCAAAACCGGTTTGAAACTTGTTGGCCACCAGTAAGATGGAATATTCTTCAGTGTTGAAGGCCTGGCGCATGTCACGCCCTTTCAGATTGGGGTTCATGGCCGGACTGGTTTCGGTAAACCCGTCCGGGCCGGAGTCCTGATCGCTGACTTCACCGGAAAAGGCCACCAGCGTTCCAATTTTATAGCCTTGGGACTTGATGTACTTCTCAATGGCCAGTTTCCAGCGCACCGCTTCAAGCCGACTGGCAACAACGACCATCGCCTTGGCCGTTCCCTGCAAAAGCGGGGCGACATTGTCGCGGAAATGCTCCACCACAATCTGCACCTTCTGGCTGATGTTGTAGGGATGGAGCTTGACCCAGCGCATGATACCCTTCATCGCCTCGCTTCGTTCCACCTCTTTTTCATCATACTCGGCGCCATTATGGGCCAGCTTAAAGGCGGTTGCATAGGGGGTGTAGTTCTGGAGCACATCGAGGATAAACCCTTCCTCAATGGCCTGACGCATGGAATAGACATGGAAGGGGGCGGGAAGATTATCCTCGCTTGCCGGAAGATCGGGCCGGGGCCTGCGGCCAAACAGCTCAAGGGTCTTGCCCTTGGGAGTGGCGGTAAAAGCGACATAGGTGATGCCGCTTTCGGCGGAACGGGCCGCCATCTGCGCCACCAGAATGTCTTCGGTGGAGACCTCGCCGCCGTCGCCCAGCTCCTGCAATTCTTCAGCGGAAAGCACCGCCTTCAGCTTGGCCGCTGCCTCGCCGGTCTGGGAGGAATGGGCCTCGTCGGCAATCACGGCAAAACGCTTGCCCTGGGTCGCGGCCAGCTCCTGCACCGCCTTCAAGGCAAAGGGAAAAGTCTGGATGGTACAGACCACTATCTTCTTGCCGCCCGAGAGAGCCTTTGCCAGTTCGCCGCTCTTGCTGGCGCTCTCTCCGGTGATGGTGGCCACGACCCCGGCAGTACGCTCAAAGTCAAAAATAGCTTCCTGCAACTGCGTATCCAGCACGGTGCGGTCAGAAACCACCAGCACCGAATCAAAGAGCTTCTTGTGGTCGGCGTCGTGAAGATCGGCAAGAAAATGGGCGCTCCAGGCGATGGAGTTGGTTTTTCCCGAGCCTGCGGAATGCTGGATCAGGTATTTGCAGCCCGGCCCCTCCAACAGTGCCGTTGCCAACAGCTTGCGGGTTGCGTCCAGTTGATGAAAACGCGGAAAGATGATTTTGGTAACCTTCTTCTTGCTGTCCTTGTGCGCTACCAGATAGCGGCCAAGAATCTCCAGCCAGCTCTCCGGCTGCCAGACTTCTTCCCACAGGTAGGCCGTGCGGTGGCCACCTTTTTCGTTGATGGGATTGCCAGCCGCGCCGTTATCGCCCCGGTTGAAAGGAAGAAAGACGGTGGCAGCTCCCGCCAGTTTCGTGGTCATCCGCACTTCGCTGTTGCTGACGGCAAAATGGACCAAGGCCCCGCCCAGAAAGGAAAGAAGCGGTTCTGCCGCCTGACCCTTGGGCCGGGGGTTCCGGTCAAAGCGGTATTGATCTACCGCATCCTCAACCGATTGGGTGAAATTGGTCTTCAACTCCACCGTGGCCACAGGCAGGCCGTTGACGAACAAAACCAGATCGATGCAATTTTCGTTGTGGAGCGAATAGCGCACCTGCCGGATCACCCGCAACCGGTTGGCTCCGTACTTCTTCAGGGTCTCCGGGTTCATGGCCAGGGCCGGTTTGAACTCAATGTCATTAACTTAACACATCAAAAACGAATCAACTTATTGTAATTACAGAATGTTCATGTTATATACAACTATGCGGTTTACTTGTAAGGGCCTCGGCAAGAATAAATCATCCCGTTTTGCTGGTCTTTTCAGTCATCTTCTTCGTCGCGAAAAGAGTTACATAGCCCTGCTATGCGCCTCTTTCCGCTCCTCGAATATGACTGAAAATCCTGCGCAATACGGAACAATTTATTCTTGCCGAGGCCCTAACACATCTATTTCTCAAAGGAGGACAGCATGGCTAAATTTCTTGAAAAAAATTGTCAAACTGGCATGGAACCTGCTTTCCAAAACCTGTGCCAATCTACTTGACTTTCTTAA
>DYDK01000201.1 GCA_020717935.1 Desulfocapsa sp. | reverse complement strand
ATATCAAGATATTATGAGCGCTTTCAGCAATTACTGTGCCACGGATTCAGGATATTATCATAATGTCATTTCGACGAGAAATATTTCTCGGATAAATCTTAATAGTATCCAGTGGTTGAGAAAAAAGATTTCTCGCTGACGCTCGAAATGAACAGGTTTTTTGGTCGTTTTACGAGACCATCATCTTTGACGGACAAGGCCTTGCTGAGAGTTCTTCGAAACAGGTCATCATTGTTACTGATGAGTTGAGTTATCCTGTTGGAGAAAATCGAATTATGTGAAATCAATATGTGGATACAGAGCTTTGGCACAAACAGGACAGATGCCATGGCTGAACTGTGCTTCCGAGTGGTCACGAATATAGGTTTCAATCTGCTTCCAGGAACCTTGATCATCGCGAATCATTTTGCAGTTAGCGCAGATAGGGAGAAATCCCTTTAATATTTTTATCTTGGACTGAGCCTGTTGTAACTCTTCTGTTCGTTTTTCAACGAGCTTTTCCAAATTCAGCTGATATTCCTCTACTTCACTTTCAGCAAGTTGTCGCCGTTTAAGCTCCTTCAACTGTTGAGAGATGATGTACATTGTGATACTGGCAATCAACAGCAGAATGGCCAGCAACGAGGGGGTAATTATTTTGAAATATTCGATTCTATGCAATGTTTTCATGTTGTTGAGCCTCTTCTGGTAATTTTGTGACTACCATAGTGCTTATTATGGGTGCTGAAAGCAGAGACTTTGACTCTTTTTATAATCATATATAAATGTGCTCGATGAATGCGAGGGAAATATTATTTTCCGGAAACAGGGACTTGCCGATAAAAAGAAAACTCGTATTGATAAAAAAAGCCCTTCAGGAAATTTTCCTGAAGGGCTTTTTTTGCTGGATTAAAAGTTCCCCTTAAAATGGCCGCATCATCCAGATACCGCAGGGGCAGGTGTCAACACAGAAGCCACAGGCGATACACTTCTTATTGTCCGAGGTATATTCCCAACTGCCATCCAATCCTGACTCATAGCCGTTGGTGTGACCATACTCCAGCTCGCGTCGTGTAATGGCCCCGGTGGGACAGATGGTCTCACAGAGATGACAATCACGACAGGAGGCGCAGGAAAGGCAGCTCTCGGCCTGAGCCTGCTCGGTATGGATACGCATGTGCTCATCCGGCACATAGTGGGTTATAGTCAAGGCCTGCTGGGTAATGGGGTGCTGAGTAAAGGGCTTCCATGGGATACCCTTGAAATCCGCAAGGATAAATTCAGCCGCTGTTTTACCGGCACCGAGGGCATTGGTGGCAAGCCCTGGTTTTTCCACATCGCCGACAGCCAAGACCTTGGCATTGGTGGTCAGATGCGAGTTCTGGGTTTTGATCCAGGCAGCCCCGCCAACAGTGACGGTCTCAACGGTTTCGGGCAGAAATTTAAGAGAGGGCACATCACCAATGGAGATAATGACGGTCTGGGCCGAAATCAGTTCCCCGCTATCCATCACCAAACCCTGATCGGTAACTTCACGGGTCATGACTGGCCAGCGAAATACCGCTCCGAGGGCCTCAGCAGCTTCTTTTTCCTTGCCGAAGGCCAGTGGCTTCTGGATATCGACCAAAGTCACCTTTTCGGCACCAAGACGATAGGCCTCACAGGCTACATCACAACCGACATTGCCAGCCCCGATGATAACCACTTCCTTGCCCACCTGGTCAGGGGAGGCGCTCTTGGCATTTTTCAGAAAATGAAGGGCGGGAATGACCCGTTCATTGCCAGGGAAAGGGATACGGCGCGGTTCATGGGTACCGACAGCCACAACGACAAAATCAAAATTACTCTGCAACTCCTGAAACTTGCCCTTATCCATGCTCACATTGAGATGGACATGAATATTGGGGGTATCGAGGAATCGTTTGATCTCCTGATCCCAGACAGCCTTCGACAATCGTTCCCAAGGAATTACCTGGGCCAGCTTGCCGCCAATCTGGGCATCCTGCTCAAAGATATGAGCCTCCACTCCAGCCAGGGCCAGTTGCCAGGCGGTATTCATACCGGCTGGGCCACCACCGATAATAGCGACTTTTTTACCGATGGAGGGAGCTATAGTTGGAGCCGGAACATTGGCCACAGCTCGACCCAGCACCTGCACATCAATGGACTCATCAACGCCGGAGCGCGAGCAGTTTTCCATGCACAGATTCGGACAGACAGCTCCGCAGACTGAAGCTGGCAACGGGGTATAGCGCAAGAGCATCTCATAGGCCTCATCAATCTTTCCTTCACGGATGAGACGGAGACGATCAACGGTGGGGATATGCACCGGACAGTAATAGGTGCAGGGGGCCGCTGATTCACGGTTGGCCCAGAAGGGCTTCTTGCGGCGCAAATCACCGGTGGGTACAGCCCCAATGGGGCTACGATCAAGGCCCGGGGCAATGTCACGAAGAGGATCACCGCCAAAGGCCTTGTTCCAGTGTTTATTGCGGAATTCGGCCATGGGCATGGGGCCGGAGAACATCAAAGCCCGTTCCTGAGGGGTAACCGTAAGGAGTATCTGCCATTCGTCACGGATGGAAAGGACGGGAAGGAGGTCGCTACGGCCAATGTTTTCCAGATATGAGCCCATCCCCGCCATGAGCCACTGCCATTGTTCATCCGTTGGCTTGTCAAGACGGGCACTGGTCTTCGGATAGGAACCGTCAATGGGGCCACGGAAATAGATGGAGCCGCCAACCATGCCGACGCAAGGTCGGTAGCCCAGAACATTAGCGGGATTTTTGGCATCCACACCACAGACAACGGCGATACCGCCGCAGTTAAACTCGGCAAAGGAGTCGCCAGTGGAACCCAGCACCCACAGTTCCGGGCGTTGGTAATCGGGATTCCATTTGGTCATGGTCAGACCGCGGGCACCGATAGAGCCGCCGATATAGACCTTACCATTGGCCATGGCACTGCATACGCCGTTGGTGGCATCACCAAGTACCGTGATTGTAGCCCCGATATTGAGGTACCCCACATCGTCAGAAGCCGAACCGTGGCAGATAATGGAGGTACTGGGCATGCCCATGCAACCAAGCCGCTGTCCGGCCGGCCCCCTGGTCTCGATGGTCAGACCATCAGGACGGTGGAGCCGAATGCCAATATTATGCTGGCCAAAAGTTTCTAAGCTCAGGTGATTCGTCTGGCCTGCGGCCTCGCGCACCAGTCGTTCAAAATCCATGGAACTGATGCGGTGGCCATGGTCATCAAGACCTTTTACAACAATCGTACCCACTGAAAACACCTCAAATCAGATTGAAATTTAATAGGATTAAATAACTCAAGTTCTTTCTGTCCTCTGATATTAGGGCCTGTCCACAAATAACTTGGACATGATTGCGCTCAGATTTAGGTTAGATTTGGTTGCGGCGATTGAACAAAACCGCAATCGTAGTT
>DYDK01000200.1 GCA_020717935.1 Desulfocapsa sp. | reverse complement strand
AGTACAGGATAGGTGCGTTTAAAAAACGGTAAAAAACACCAAAAACAACCATGTACTGTTGCGCTGTCAGTAAAAAATAAAATTAGCACCACAAGCATGTGAGCCTATGCACAAATCCCCTGCGTAAAACTCGACGAGAGGGGGTTTCCGTTCAGGCACTAAATAATCTCAACAATAAAGAAGAATAGCGTTGTTTATTCCCTTCGTCAAGACGGGATATACTGATGAACGGAGTGAGTAATGGTTAAAATATATACGAATATGTCTGGAAAGAAAAATGCTGTGTGAACTGAAGGTTGAGAATCTGGCTCTGATTGAGTCCCTGCATCTCTGTTTCGATCAAGAAACGACAGGCGCTTTTGGTAGTGGGGAGGAGGGACACTTTCATGAGGCCAATGGCCTGATAGTGATGACTGGGGAAACCGGGGCCGGTAAATCCATTCTGTTGCGGGCCATTCATCTGCTCATGGGTGGTCGAACCCAGACGGACTGGATTAGAAGTGGCGCCGAACAGTGTGCGGTGGAGGCCCTTTTTATGGTGAGCGCATATCATCACGAACTTCTGAATGTTATGCGGGATGCGGGTGTGGATGAGGGCAATACGGTTATTTTGAAGCGGGTACTTACCACCAATGGCAAGAGCAGGCTCTATATCAACGGCTCTCTGGCGACCGCCAAAATGGTCGCCATGGTAGCTGAAAACCTCTTGAATGTGGCCAGTCAGCATGATCATCAGCAACTGTTACAGCCCTCACTTCACCTGGATATTCTCGACACTCTCGGCAATCATTGGGATGAGCGGGAACAGGTTGGGAGAAGCTTTTCCCACTGGCGACAGAAAAAAGAAGCCCTGCATCAGCTTCGTCAACAGGAGCGGGACAAGGAGCAGCGGCGAGATTTTTTGGCATACCAGCTTGATGAAATTCGGCAGACAGGCCCCGTGGCCGGTGAAGATGAGGCGCTGGCAGCCGAGCGAAAACGATTGAAAAGCGCCGATGCTCTCATTGTATTGAGTCAGAAGATATATCGTTTTGTCTCTACGACCCTTGTTGACGGTCTTTTTGAAGTGCGGCGAGACATGGAGCAGGCAGTACAGCTTGATCCAAGCGTTGAAAAACTGGCGCTGGAGCTTACCGCTTATGGCTATCAAGCTGAGGATATTGTCAGTCAGGTACGAAGTTATAAAGATTCTCTGGAACATAACCCAGCTCGCCTGGAGCAGGTCAATGAACGGTTGAACAGCTTGCAGCATCTGAAACGAAAATATGGCGAGTCCCTGAAGGCTGTTCTTCAGTTTGCGGAGACTGCCGAACAAGAACTTCTGCTCATCGAAAACATGGATAAAAATATGGCGGAACTGGAGACGGCAGTGGTGGCTGCTGAGGAGGTTCTTGTACAGCAGGCGGCGGCCCTTTCGACCCATCGTCATCAAACCGCTGAACAGATGAGCCAGGCGATGGCCGTGGAATTGGCATCTCTTGCCTTTAACCAGTCTCGATTTGAGGTTTGTTTTCAAGAGCACGATTCAGGCGTTGGGAGCGTTTGTGGGAACGGTTGGGATCGAGTCGAGTTCTTTTTTTCGGCCAATCCTGGCGAGGCGGCCAGACCCTTGGCGAAGGTGGCCTCGGGCGGGGAGCTTTCCCGCTTGATGCTGGCCCTCAAATGCCTGCTGGCCAAAAAAGACAGGGTCGAAACCGTTGTCTTTGATGAGGTGGATGCTGGTATTGGGGGTGAGGCTGCTGAGGCCGTGGCCCGTAAAATTCAGGAGCTGTCCGGACATCATCAGGTCTTTTGTGTAACCCATCTGCCGCAGATTGCCTCCCGTGGCACGACCCATTTTAAGGTGGCCAAGCAGATGGCACAGGGGCGAACGGCTTCGTCATTTGTCATACTCAATGCTGAGGAAAGGGTTGATGAGCTGGCCCGGATGCTTGCTGGCGAGTCGGCCTCGGCCAGTACCCGAGAATGGGCAAAAGAGCTGCTGGCCAAGGGAAAAAACAGGTCAGATCAGAGTGAGCGCGCGTGTCACAGATAACAGCGTTGGCCCTCTTCTCCGGCGGTCTTGATTCAATCCTGGCCTGCAAAGTCGTTGCCGCCCAAGGCATTCGGGTGCTGGCAGTCAAGTTCGTCACTCCCTTTTTTGATTATGAGCTTCTGGCCGCCAGTTCGTCGTATCAGGAGGAAATCTTTCGTAAATACGGAATTGAGGCGCTGGTTGAAGATCTCAGCCACGGCTACCTTGACCTGCTCCACCATCCCCAACATGGTTTTGGTCGCAATTTTAACCCCTGTATTGACTGTAAGATCCTTATGCTCACTCAGGCAAGAACAATGATGGCCGAGCTGGGGGCCTCATTTCTGATAACAGGTGAGGTGCTGGGGCAGCGGCCCATGTCTCAGCGGCGAGATACCCTGCGGGTTATTGAGCGAGATTCCGGCGCCGAGCGATTGCTGTTGCGCCCCTTATCCGCCAAGCTCATGGTCGAGACCGAGGCCGAGTCGCGGGGCTGGGTCGATCGCAACAAACTGCTGGATTTCAATGGCCGTGGCCGCTCCCGCCAGATTACCCTGGCCAGGGAGCTTGGTATCCCTGACTTTCCGGCTCCGGCTGGTGGCTGCATTCTTGCTGATCCCATCCTCAGCCGCCGCATTGCCCGTATTTATCAGGGGCATTCATTTCTCAGCAGCAGGCAGTTAACGGTCGAATCCATTCGTTGCTTGTTTACGGGACGGCAGTTTCTTCTGCCAGGCGGCGGTTGGCTGATTCTGGGACGAAATAGCGCTGAAAATGCCCGGCTGCTGACCCTCACGCAAGAGGGCGATACCGTGCTGTCCATGCCGGTTCGCCCTGGCCCCACCGCCATTCTCCGGCAAGTCGCCCCCTCGTCAGCAGCTGAACTACCGGCAAAGACTGATTCCTCTGCCACTCCATTTCAGGATGATATCTCACTAGCTGCCTCGCTGGTGGTTCGTTTTGGCAAGAAAACGGAGAATTACCATGATGCGGTTGCAGTGACGATTCTCCAAGGTGAAGAAAGGAGTGAAATGATGGCAAAGCCCTTGCTGGACGCGGTATTTCAAAACTGGTCGTTGGCTTGAGTATCGTGCCTGGGAATAATGGCGCCTAAATTCAGATTTCCTGATCCGGTCGCACTTGGAGTTGGCACATTTTCTGGCGCCCGCCTCGGGAGGCAATCGGATAAAATGGGATAAAATGGGGACTGTCCCCAGCAGTATCGGGGGCTGTCCCCATTTTATCATATGGCGAATTGTATAAACAATGTGCATTTCCCAATTCCGAATATTGAGTGAAATTACCCGTCCGGATCAGGAAATCTGCAAACCCGGGGACAGATTCATTTTGACCACCCCTGACCCTGAACCACCCCCCACCCCTCCTAAATTAGGAGGGGAGCTTAAAGCCCCCTCCTT
>DYDK01000199.1 GCA_020717935.1 Desulfocapsa sp. | reverse complement strand
CCCCAGGAACTACCATGGATAGGCGGAGCAAAATTGAATATGCAGTTCAACTGATATGAAAACATTAAATGTTAGCGGCTGTGTCGGTTATACGCGATGCGAAAATCGCTGTTTAATGAACAGACAACGAGAAGGAAGAGAGAATGAGCATATCAGAGACCGTTCGTGAACTATACAAAAACTGCCATATCGGCAGTCACCATGCTGAGAGTGATTATTTTGCCCTGATTCGTCAATTGGTGGAGAAGAGAAGGGTGGAAGGTGAGGTCTGGCAGAAGTACATTGACCAGATTTATCTGCTGGTCATGGACGAGATTGTTGGCAATACGGCCCCGCCGACCGAGCCGGTGAAATTTGGCACTTCTGGCTGGCGGGGGACATTGGGAAAGGATCTTTCCGTTCGTTCGGTTGCTTTTGTGACGGCGGCCATCGTCGAGCTCTATCAAGAGCTTGATGGGCATCCTGAGTTGGCCCCTTTTCTTGGGGTTGCCAGTTTGGGCGAGGCCCAGAAAAGGGGGTGTGTCCTTGGTTTTGATAACCGCTTTGGCGGCGAAACCCTGGCGGCGGCGGTGGTTGAGGTCGTGGTTCAGGCTGGATTTACCATCCATTATGCCGGTGAGTCCACTACGGGTGTATTGTCGGCGGCCTTGCTGGAGGTGGGCGCGGCTTTTTCCATCAATCTGACGCCATCGCATAACCCTTTGGAATATGGTGGATTTAAGTACAATGCTGCCGATGCCGGTCCTGCTGCCTCTGAATTGACCAACCGCATTACCGCCTATGCCCGTCGAATCATCGAGGCCGATATCTCCCCCTTTGTGGCATTGACTCTTGCGTTCCAACCTCTGTTGCCTTCCCAACGAACTGATATTCATCCTTTTGATTCTTTAGCAAGCTGGAAATCCTTGGTGCGCCGCAATGTCTCAGCTCATGGTCTTGATCTTGATGCCATTATGCGAGGTTTTGGGAATAATCTTGATATGTGTGTGGTCATTGATTCGGTGCATGGCGCCAGTCGTTTGCATGTTGCCCCCCTGTTTGCCGGCAATGGCGGGGAGCGATTGATTCATCTGCGGTCGAACAGTGATGTCACCTTTGGCGGTATTGCCCCTGAACCCTCTTCAGCAAATATACAGCAGACAATGGAGTCGTTGCGGGCCAGGCCGGAACGACTCAAAATCGGCGCCATCATAGATCCGGACGGCGATCGCATTCGTTTTACCGATGGGTTTGTGGAGATCAGTATGAATCAATTTGGGGCCATGGCCTATCATTTTCTCCATGAAGTGAAAGGGAAACGAGGGATGGTTGCCAAAACTGTGGCCACATCCAATCTGGCCAACCGGCTGGCCCAGGCCTTTGGCGAGCAGGTGTTTGAACCCAGGGTGGGGTTTAAGGAGTTCAAACCGGTGATTGGCCAGGCTTTGGTCTGTTTTGAGGAGTCTGATGGGATTTCGGTCATTGGTCATACCCCTGAAAAGGATGCCTATATCGGCCTGATTCTGGCCCTGGATATGGCGCTGACCTTGAACGAGAATCTGGGCGAGTACCTGCAGGCCATTGAACAGGAGTATGGTGCGTATTATCCTGAGCGAGGTGGTCTGACGGTGAGCGCCAGAGGTGAGGAGCTGACAACCCTGCTCCAGGGTCTGCAAAAGTACGGGGTCGGGGAACTGGTCAGGGTTGGTGACAATGATCAGAAAATCGTCCAGGTCATTGATATTGATGGCCGTAAAATGATCTTTGAAGATGGCTCCTGGCTGATGATTCGCCCTTCCGGTACGGAACCCAAGGTTCGTTTCTATGTGGAATCAAGAACGAAGTCCGGTACTGGCCACCTGGTTGAAGCCGCCAAGGCCATGCTGGAGGAGATAGGTCTTTTGTAAATCTCGAATATGTGTTTCTTGCGTCCTTCGTGAGTCACTTTTCCTATTGTCCTTTCATTCTTTTCCTGTTGAGATGTGCACGAGATGGTAAAAAATGGTGTTGAACTTTTTCGTTTGCTGGCGCCTTTATTGTTTTTTTTGCTCTTGCTGATGGGTGGATGTCGCCAGAAGCCCGCTCCTTTTGTGTGTAATGACAGTCTTGGTTGTGTCTCCGTGGGGAGTGGAGAACCGATGAAGTTGGGGGTCTTGCAGGCCTTGTCCGGAAAAGTTGCGTCCTTAGGGCAGGAGCAGATTCATGGCATTGAGTTGGCCATTATGCAGCGAGAACGGCAGATTCTGGGACACCCCATTGCCTTGCAGATTGAAGACGATGGCTGTACCGCTGAGGGTGGGGCCAATGCGGCCTTAAAGATTATTGCTGATCCCCAGATTGTGGCCATTCTCGGCAGTACCTGTTCAGGGGCTGCTGTCACCGCTGCCCAAGCGGTATCCGATGCCGGTCTGGTCATGATTTCCGGCAATAACAGCGCTCCGTTTCTGACCTCGGTTGCTGGCAAGCCTGCTCCTCATTGGCATGCCGGTTATTTTCGCACTGTTCCCAATGAAGAGACAGCGGGCCGGGCTGCCGCACAATATGCCTACGAAAAACTGGGTTTGAGAAAGGCTGCCACCATCAATGATGGAGATATTTATACCCAGGGATTAACCTCGGGATTTGAGGCTGCTTTCCGTCAATTGGGGGGTGAGATTGTCCTTTCCACCGCCGTTGACAAAAAAGATGAGCAGATGGAGCCCGTATTGACGGCGGTCATCAATGCCCGGGCCGACATCCTCTTTTTCCCTCTGTTTCAACCTGAAGGTAATCACATCCTGCTCCAGGCCAAGGCCATGACCGGCTTTGAGGATATTATCCTGATGAGTGATGGGGCCTTGCTGGACACCACATTTCTGGAAGCAGTTGGTGAGAAAGGGAAAGGCTTGTATTTTGTCGGTCCGGATAAAGCGACTGGCCCGGCTATTGAGGCCCTGGAAGCTCAGTATAGAGTTGCATTTAAGTCGTCACCAGCGGTTAATTATTATCAAAATGCCTTTGATGCTGCCAATCTGTTATTTGCTGCCATCGAAAAAGTGGCCGTTCTCGATCCCAGTGGCTCTCTTCATGTTGGTCGGCAGGCTTTACGAGAGGCCATGGTTAAAACCAGTCATTTTAAGGGGGTGACCGGTCAACTTTCTTGTGATCAATTTGGAGATTGTGCTGTGCCTGTGTTTAATGTCTTGCGCTGTGATGATCCGGCGGCTGGTTTGGAAGGACTGCAGAAGAATGTCATGTTTCACTATCCGGAGAAATCATAAGTGAAGTCGCTTTGTTCTCTGTGAATTCAAGGAAAGTGTGAGAAAAGTATGAAACACGGGTTCCACTTTCTACGGTTTTGGCAACGAGGCGTGAGTATTAAGACAATGTCATTAACTTAACACATCAAAAACGAATCAACTTATTGTAATTCAGACCTCGTCAATCATGGATAAGCAATAGCCTTGGAACCCTCTGTTTCATTGAA
>DYDK01000198.1 GCA_020717935.1 Desulfocapsa sp. | reverse complement strand
CCTGCGTCCCATAACTCCGGTGTCCAGCGGAAATATGGGTAAAGGACAGCTGCAGACCAGAGGGGTAACCCTGTCCGTCATGTCGTTCGTGGTGGTGGAGAATGATTTCAGCCAGTTCCTTATAGGAATCAATTTTGGAAAGCATTTCATAGCCGGCAGTGGCATGGAGTTTGATGAGTTCATAGTCGAGAGCGCTCAGGTTTCCGGGCTTGAGAAGAACGGCGTCAGGAGTGGCTATTTTACCAATATCATGGAAAATGGCCGCTCTATAGAGCTTGAAAATATCGTGACCGACAACCCCCATTTCCTTGGCGATGAGTTGACAATAGGCGGCCACCCGTTCGGTGTGACCGGCGGTGTAGGTGTCTCTCTGCTCGATCATATGGACAAAGGTGAAGATTGTTTCCTGATCATTGACGGTTCGTTCAAGATGGAGGCGGTCGATTTCTGCTCGATGGCGGAAAGAAGCAATGGCAAAACCGAGATCTCCAGCCAGTTCTTCCAGCATGGCAACTTCTTCCGGTTCAAACCCTTCCTTCAACCAGGTATAGACAGTGAGAGTGCCCAAGGGCTTTTCTGATTGCTTGGCCCGCAGGGGCAAGGCCATGGCTGCTTGGAATCCTTTCATTTCCGTTTGATTCCACCAGGGCGTAAAGTCATGGCCACGATCACTGATGACGGGGTGGTCTTCTCGGATACATCTGGCAGTTGGACTGTGAAAAAAATGCAGTGTTGGATCATTGATAGAGTAGGGGGGAGGGGCCAGAAATTTCTCAAAATATTCGGAGCTGTATATCTTATAAATCTTAAGGGGGGTAGTCGGTTAGAGTCACCTGAAACAAAATCCCTCTATAAGCTTCTCTTGAGAAGAAGCTAAAGATGAACAAAATAGTACTGATATCAGGATGATATGATCAGAACACTTATTGCGATTTTGTTGAAATGTTGTCTGGTAACGCAGTTTTCGCAATAAGGTGACTCTAACCGACTACCCCCCTAAATCTTTTCTTCTTCCAGCAGTCCAATCCAGGAAAAACCATAATGACCATGCTGGACAAACAGTTCACAGGACTGTCGAAGCAGGACTTCTAAATTAGGTGAGGTGATCAAAAGTTGGTTGATATTGGTAATGGTCTGGAGAATACCCTTGAGATAGATCTGTTGATTGAGAAGAATATCGTTTTTTTTAGTTCGTTGCACCACTTTGATTTCCAGGGTGGCGTTGAGTTGATCTACTTCTTGTTTCTTTTTTTGCAGGGTGCGATTGAGGAACAGGATATACCAGGACGCGCTTATCAACAGCAGAATCGAGCCCCCGAGAAGGGCCAGTTGTCGCCAATAGCGGGAGATGACATCGGTAAGGGAAAACCGGCCATAGTTCTGGTAGGGGGGAAGCTTTAAGCTCAGCAGGCAGTCATGGACCGGCTGATAATTTAAGGGGATGGTCCAGCCCGCCGTTTGACTGGCATGAGCCGCTGGATCATCGCTTTCCATGCTCATCAATGCCCCGGCTACCAGTCGGGACAGGCGGTCTGGGGTGGTCTTGATGGCAGCCATTGGCCATTCAGGATAGAGGGCGGTGCTGATGAGAAAGGGAAATCCATTGTATGACTGCTGGTTGATGAGTTTGAGCTGATCCAGGCGCAACTTTCCGTCTTCTGCCATGCGTTCGAGGGTATCCGTGCGAACGGTGCCAGCGTCAACCGTTCCTGTCAGAACAGCCTTCGCAACAGCTTCGTGGGTACCGGCAAAGGTTAAGGATGAAAAGTCGGTGTCAGGAGTGATCTTTTGTTTATAAAATTCATACCAGGCTACGATCCAGCCACCGAAGGAGAGAGCGTCCGCAGCCATGAAGGACTTGCCTTTGAGATCGCCCAGGGTGTTGATGTCGTTGCGGCCCGCCTTGGTAAAAATGACACCCCCGAAGGTCGTGGTTTGTTGGCCGGGGAGATTCTGATTGATCAGAGTAGCAATGCGGCTGACTCCATAGAGTTTTTCCAGCTCCACATAAAAGGCGGGATTGGTCAGGATAAAATCGATCCGACCCTGCCCGACGGCATCATGGATTTCTTTGAATCCCAAGGGGATGATGACGAACTGATACGCAGGAAGTTTGCGAGAAAGGTAATCAGCGGTTTGCGTCCATTTGTCAATGGCAACAGCCTCGCCGCTTTTGGCGAGAATGCCGATAGAGACAGACTGAGGGGTGGCAGCGACTGCCAATGGTGAGAAGAAAAAAAGAAGTAGTATACTGGCTACTTGGATGATATGAATCATGGTCGGCCAGAGAAGAAAAAAAGAGAAAGTAACTATCCACCACAAGAGAACAGGTTTATGTGAAATTCCAATATGCTGTGCTTCGTGCAAAGTCCGGTATCGCCCCTGCGGGCGATACCGGACGACGATCTTCCCCTATTTTACCACATTGGAATGGATGGAGGATAATTACAAAAAATGGGTCTATGTGATTTGTCGTGGGTAAGAAGTATCCAATGCCCTCAACAGGGAATACTGACCGCCTTGAAATTGCCAAAACTCACTGCTTGTTGAGCTGATAAAAGTCCTTGAGCTTAATTCACCTTTGTCACATTACATCACAACCTGTTGATTTAGCGACTTTTTCGTTATTTTGCTATTTTCGGCAAAATAACGAAAAAACAACAAGATACAATCCAATGCGGGCGAACACCCGCAACCCAAATGATCGTGTCCCCAAACGACCGGTGTTGCCATGACGATCGGATTTCCCTGGATTCCGCTTCGCTTCATCCAGCCTACGATTCTTTATTGTCAAGGGTTGGCAAGGTTGCATAAAAAATTTCTTGTTTTTTATGATACGCTTTCAGGGGGAAGGCACTAAGACAAGGTAGAATTAAGGACTCAATGGCGTCCTTGCGCATCGGCAAATGCCGGTACAGCAAGATGGCTCAGGCCTGTCAAGGTTGCGTAACGAAGTGAAGCACCCGAAGGGTATGACCTTGACAGGCCTGAGCCATCTTGCTACGCATGTTTTGTATTTTGTTTGGGCTGCTCAAGCCTACCCACTCTATTTCACATAGAACCAAAAAAATCAAGGTCAAAGAACAATATGGTAAGGAATGCCTCACCCCTATCTTGATGATGGGTGAATTATGAAACTCCAAACTCCAGTTATTGCAGACCTCGTAAACAACATGCCAAAAGCGTCATTTTTTTTGGACATTTGTTATTGGCTCTTCGCCGACCTCAACGACTAGCCATTTTCCGGCTGGAGTGCGTGCTCCGAGATTTGTCAATTTGCGACAAAGCAGCTCTTGTGCACATCTGCGCCTTGGTTGTTGCAGCGGCTCAAGTCGTACCGTAACTTCAGTCTTGGTTGACTTGATCCAGCCATGACAATTTGTGATTGCATAAAACAGATCCACCAGCTCATTTTCCTCAACACAATGCGGGCGGAGCCAGTCCACCATCTGCTTTCGGGCATTCCAGACAGAAGA
>DYDK01000197.1 GCA_020717935.1 Desulfocapsa sp. | reverse complement strand
TAATTTTTCTGGGTTATGCCCTGCTCCACGCAAATCCATGGTAAATTCTATTATAACCATGTTGCTGAAGATGGCGGCGTAGTGCTTTTATGGGAAACTTCAGATCTTAACACTGGTACTTATTTTCCGCCACCACCACCGCCACCGCTGCCGCCTCCTGAACCGCTGCTCCCGCTCTGACCGCCACCATTTCCAGTGCCCATTCCATTTTCACCATTGCTGCTGCTTCCTGTTTCCTCACCGCTTCTCATTTTCCATTGGTTCCAGTTCGGTTGTCCGGACTCATCACGAAGAATAACAGCGATACCCCGGTTAATATCCGTAATATCCCTGGCCAAAATATACCAGACCCCATCCTGGGCCTGGGCTTTGGAGCCACGAACCATGACTTCATTGCCTGTTTTGAGAGGCAGACCCTGTTCGTTCCAGTATTCCTGGGGGCCAAGGATAACAATCATCCTGGTTTCACCCGTTTTGATTTCCAGATGGAGATTGGATCGATCCCCATTCGATTGCAGAGCTACGACCCGACCAGTCACGGTGATCACGGTGTTGATATCATACCCTGATTCAAGATCCAGCGATGGAGACGCATTTGAGCCCGCTCCCCAGAATGCATGTGTCGGCAGGGGAAAGAAAAACAGTATAAAGAGATAAAAGGAAAAGGCGACGATGGGTTTTGATTGCATAGACAAAAAGTGGAGGGCGCATCCGGCCCCCGCTCCCGCTGTTGATAGGGATACCTCTTGTTTTGAACCGCAGACGAACGCGGAAAATCCAGTTTCATGCCTGTTTGTCGGGAGTTTTCTCATGCCGCTCAATCATTCATGGTTCGTTGTTCCTGTTGCTAAAGATGTTCATAATTGGGAACGATCCAGCGCCCCAATCTGGGTACTGGATCGTTTTTTATTGATTGACAAGGGGAGCAACGACCGCCAGCGTGGTCGTATTCAATCGGCTTCCATCCTGGAGGCCATTGCCATTGTCAGGACGGGTGATGGAGCCACTGGCTGTGGTACCGGTGGTCTGAAAGGTACCATCTCGTCGCTGTGAATCTGCTGGGCGAGTGACCGTTGTCTGAGTGGTTTGGCTGCGTATTCCTTGCCCGTTGCCAGCCCCACCACCATTGCCTCCGCGGGCCAAGGCTTCACCTGCCATGGTTACGGCGAATGCGAACGCGAGTCCCATGACCATCATTTCGTTTGTTTTCATAATCTTTCCTTGGTAAAAATTCAAGGTCGTAACGAAACACCCACTCTCTTTCCAGATGCTTCGTTACGACAGTTTTATTTCTCTTGGAACTTGTAGATTGAGAGGCACATAGCTCTCTGATTGAGCAGAGAGCTATAATTACTTACTTGGGGACACAAGTTTCCGAAGGAGTCCTTGTCTTGGTGCGGGTTTGTAATTTGCTGGCGGCCAAGGCCTCGCCAACCATGGTTATTGCAAAAATTGCAGCAAGAGCCAAAGACATAATCCGTTTTGTTTTCATGTGCGTTTCTCCTTGTGAAAAAATGGGTCTCATACTTCTCTACTGTTTGATAGAGACACCCTCCATCAAACCATCTGCTCCCTTTAATTCACAATTCATGCCAAATGAAAAATTTCGTATAACATGCAGAAATAAAACATTTTTTTCACGGAACAGCTTTCTCGTGGGATAGAAAATGAGTGCAAATTTTGCACTTGTGCAACAAGGGGTGCACCTCTTCTTCTTACTCCTCATCTGAGAGACCATACTCTTTCAACCGATATTGCAGGGTGCGACGGGATATTCCCAGACGGTCGGCGGCCAGACGGCGATTGCCTGCGGTGGTTTTGAGGGCGGCAAGAATTGTCTGCCGTTCCGTCTCCTTCAAAAGCCCGCTTTCGTTTGCTATAAGACCTTTGGCCGTCTGTTGAATGAGATCAGGAAGTTCCGCAAGGCTAATGTTTTCACGCGCGAGAATAACCGCCCGTTCAATGACATTCTGCAGTTCACGAATATTGCCTGGCCAATGATATGCCCGCAATGCCTTTAGGGCCGCAGCGGTAATCATGGAAATTCGTTTTCCCATGCTCCGACCATGCACCCGGACGAAGAATTCAGCGAGTTGATCAATGGCATCCTGACGATCCCTCAGGGGTGGCAAAACGAGAGGGAAAACATTGAGGCGGTAAAACAGATCCTCCCGAAAAGCACCCGTGCCGATTTCGCGGGCCAGATCACGATTAGTGGCGGCCAGCACCCGCACATTGGCATGGATTTCACGGTTGCCTCCCACTCGATGAAAACAGCGCTCCTGAAGGACTCGTAATAACTTGGTCTGCATCGGCAGCACCATCTCACCCACTTCATCAAGCATAATCGTCCCGCCGGAGGCTAACTCAAACTTTCCCTGACGGGTGGTGGAGGCCCCAGTAAAAGCGCCCCGCTCATGACCAAAGAGCTCACTTTCCAAGAGAGTGTCGGGAATAGCCGCACAGTTGATCGCAATGAAGGGGCCGTTTTTACGGGGGCTGGAAAGGTGGATATACCGGGCCAGCAACTCCTTTCCCGTGCCACTTTCACCACCAATAAGCACCGTGGCCTCGGTCGGGGCAACCTCGCCTACCAGCCAGCGCATCTTTTCCATGGCAGTACCGGCAAAAAGAATGTCCAGCGGTGGCAAACCGGCCATCTCGGTTTCATCAATGAACATCAGGCGTCGCTGGCGGCATCGTTCGGTCAGCAATCGTTGCACTAAGTCCCGCAAGGTGGCCGGGTCTTTGAGAGGTTTTGTCAAAAAATCACTCATTCCGTCTTTGATAGCCGCCACCGCCTCTTCCACTGTGCCAAAGGCCGTAATCAAGACAAATGGTGGAGGAGCAATCCCCTCACCACCAAATGCACGGCTGGCCCGAAACAGTTCAACTCCACCCATTTTTGGCATTTTCAGGTCAGAAAGCACCAGATCAAAGGATTGTTGCCGGAGCTTGGCCAATCCGGCGGCCCCATCTCCCGCTTCAATGACTTCATGGCCAGCATCTTCAAGGATAGTGGTGAGCAATCCCCGAAAGGTGCTGTCATCTTCAACAATCAAGATTCGCCCTGTCATTGTCTATCTCCATCGTTGCTTGATGCCGCTGCAGGCAAACAAATCGTACATTCCGCACCCGTTTTAAGCCTGTTTTTCACCTCAATACTGCCGCCGCACCTATCAATAATTTTTTTACAGACCGCCAATCCCAAACCTGCACCTCTTGCTTTACTGGTCTGAAAAGGATCAAATAGCAGTTTTTCCATCTCTGCGGAAATGCCTGGGCCAGTGTCTTGCACACGCAGGATAATCCATTTTCCTTGGCGGTACCCTGAAATGGTAATGTCCCCGCCATCTTCTAAGCCCTGTAAACATGCCTGCAAACTGTTGGTCAGCACATTGAGTATGACTTGTTGCAAGCCCTCTCTTGGGCCTGTCCTTTACCCATATTTCCGCTGGACACCGGAGTTATGGGACGCAGGAGGT
>DYDK01000196.1 GCA_020717935.1 Desulfocapsa sp. | reverse complement strand
TTTCGTAAATGTCAGGCCGCATAATTTCATACAACAGTGTATACATAAAAAATCTCCCGGTGTCCAGCATTATTTGTGGGGCATGGACAGGGGAGATCAGAGGAAAAACATTGCGGAATCCGGCAGTGACACGACCTGTTTCAAATCCCTGGATAACCCGAAGATCATGATTAGCCCTCACCACTGAGGGGCGGCTGTCCTGTAACGAATCTCCTGAGTAGTGGGGAGCATGAAAACGAAGAAAGGATATATTGTTTTTGGTATGAAAGTGGAGTTGCCGCACATCCCGCTGCTGTAATCGTTGATAAACAGGATAGAGCAGGCGGTATAATTTTGCCCGCACAATTGCCAGGTCAGAATCATCACTCTGTTTCTGGGCCGCCCGCAACAATTCCAAGACCGGCTCCTGCATAATATACATATCACAATAGCCTTGCATACTGGTTGCGTACGAGTTGACAATTGTTTGCCAGACCATCGTCAAGGCCTTGGTCTGAGCGGAAAGATGCGTTGTCTGCAACGAATCGAAGCTTTGTCGAAGATACGAGAATCCACCGTACCAGACAAGAAGCGCGACCATAATGACCGAAAGCAAGCGAAGAGGCATATTATCTTTTTAGGGACTCGGAAAATACTGATATACCATCTTGCATCCCTGCTTCGGGCTATCTTTGGCTATGTCTCAATCACAAAATCCTCGACATAACACAATTATGCCTGCGGTTTTGTTCAATCGACATAGCCAAATATAACCCAAATCAGGGCGCAATTCAGGTATATCAGTATTTTCCGAGTCCCTTATGAAAAAAGGAGGGGTGTGAATGAGGGTCTCGGCCAGAATACATCATCCCATATTGCGCAGGATTTTCAGTCTTATTCGAGGAGTGGAAAGAGGCGCATAGCAGGGCTATGAAACTCTTTCCGTGACGAAGAAGATGCCTGAAAAGACCAGCAAGATGGGATGATGTATTCTGGCCGAGCCCCTTACCTGCCAGCATCAAAAAACAAGGAAAAATCCTTCATGGAAAAGGGTGAAAAGCCATCTTTACCCAAAATCCAGGATGTTCTTGTCTCCGAAGGCACCTGAAGTAACAACTGCTCAATCTGCTGAAGTTGCTGCTCACTCACTGTGGCCTGGTTGCCGGCAATCATAAATCCAGGTAAAGGCGGTGTCTCCTGCATGACCTTGAGGGCCAGATTGTGATATTTTTTTGCCACTTGCGTCTTGATGATTCCGGTCTCAAACTCACCCCTGATAACTGCTAAGGCCACCAGGTCATGATTGCCAACAAACGAATATCCGACCTCTTCGACATCTCTTTGATGACCTTTCAATATCAACGATGCCGCAAACAAAGCACAGGTGGAAAGTCGTTGCGGTAGGGCCAAAGGACGGGAAATTGCTGATACAGATTGCGGGCCGTCAAAACTGGTCACCAGGGCACACGAATAAAAAGGTTTCCCCTCGGCTTCATTAATAATCGCCAGGGGGCGCACCGAGGGATATTCTTTGTGTAATGTTACAAAGGGCAATGGCCCCAGTTGGACCAGATCGACCTTGCCATCCTTGAAAAGCTGCAAGATCTGTTCGTAGTTTTTTTCGTAATGAATACGGATGGATATCCCCATTTTTTCCGAAAGATAGCGAATCATGGGGGCATTCGTGGTTATCGCCGTTTCCTGATTTTCAATGGGGAGGGGAACATAGACCAGTTCCCGTGCCTGCAACGACCTTGAGAAAAAGGGCAGCAAGAGGAGAGCCAAAAAAGAGATGAGAGGGAATTTTATCGTTTTCATGTCCCGAAATCATAAAGGCACAACGATCTGTAACGCAGGCAGAGATGGTTTCCCCAGTGGTGCAAGCAAATCAGAGGGAATTTGCTCTTCATAATGCTCAAAAAAAGCAACCCAGGCAACTGATTGTTTACACCCCTATTTCATCCCCCTATCACCTTCTTTATAGCGACGGCCAAGCTGGCAATGGTGTAAGGCTTCTGTAAAAAATCTTTGACCCCAAGCCCGAGAATGTCTTCCACCCGTTCATCTTTGCGAAAGCCGGATGCCAACAGCACCTTCACTTCGGGATTGATTTTCTTCATCTCAATAAAGGACTCCCGTCCTGACATTACCGGCATGGCCATGTCAAGCAAGACGGCCTTGATATCAGCACAGTGTTGACGATATTTTTCCACGCCTATCGACCCATCTTCGGCAATCAGCACCGTATATCCCACGGTTTCAAGAATATTTTTTGCCATGGTTCTGACCAATTCATCATCATCCACCACCAGAATCAAGCCACTCCCACGAGTGATCGTCGAAAGAGCTGTCGCCGTCACGGCTTCAGTCCCTCCTTCTCGCACTAGTACCGGCAAATACACACTGAAGGTAGAGCCATTACCTTTCTCAGAATAGACATCAATGAAACCGTGTTGTTGCTTGACAATGCTGTACACCATGGCCAAACCCAAACCGGTACCCTTTCCCTGTCCTTTCGTGGTAAAGAAAGGATCGAATATCTTGGCAGCAGTATTGGGATCCATGCCTACTCCGGTATCAGTCACTGACAGTTTCCAGTACAACGAGCCAACGGCCTCGGGATGCTCCTGCTTAAAGTGAGTATCCGCTTCGAGCTTATCAATGGCGATGGTCAGGGTACCGCCCCACAAACCATCCTCCCGCATGATGGTCATCGCATGAATCCCATTGATACAGAGGTTAAGCGCCACCTGTTCCATCTCGGTGGTATCAGCCATCACCAGAGCTGGGCACTCGGTGGGATATAAGATGACCCGCACCGATTTATCGAAGGTACTCTCCCCTAATTTACGCACATGCTTCATCGTGAGATTCAGATCCACCGGCACCAGCTCGATCTGATGGCGACGGGAAAGGGTCAGCAGTTGCCGCACCATGTCCACCGCCCGTTGACCAGCCTCCTGCATTCGTTGGAGATAGTCAAAGATCTCCGTCATCGGTAATTCCTGATTGGCCCGTAATCGGTATTGAAGCAGCGACAGGTTTCCAAGAATAGCGGTCAGGACATTGTTAAAATCATGGGCCAGGCCACCGGCCAAGGTGCCGATTGACTCCATCTTCTGGGCCTGCCGAAGTTGCTGCTCTTTTCGATCCAGCTCGGTAATATCGTCAAGGCGAATGGCAAGTCCGTCAATGCCGTTAGCGACCAAGGGAAAAAAGGTTATGTCATAAAAATGACCATTATCATGGGTCAATTGCTCCCTATACAAGGTGCTTGAAATTTGCTGGCGATGATTCCCTTCAATCTGGCTGGAGTATTTACTGAAAAATGGAGCGATGTCATAGAGATAATGCCCAACGGCATCAACAGGATCGATCTCGGTAAGTCGATGGGCCGCCCCGTTCCATTGGGTGATAATGTTCTCTCCGTCCACGGCAATAAGCATGGAGGGCATGGATTCGATGATATTATTACAGACCTCGTCAATCATGGATAAGCAATAGCCTTGGAACCCTCTGTTTCATTGA
>DYDK01000195.1 GCA_020717935.1 Desulfocapsa sp. | reverse complement strand
CAAATTGGGGGTCAAACCTCCTTCCTCGTTACAATAACTCGGGAATTTAGGATTAATGTGACCAATCATTGTGTTCAAACTCACTATGATCGGGTTTTGGTGGTTTCACCTCTTGTAGTCGCTGGTTAAGCCATTTCAATACTTGGGGAAATTCTGCCTTGAATTCAGCAAGAGCCTTGCCTCGATGGCTGACGGTGTTTTTTTCCTCCATACTTGCCTCGGCAAAGGTTTTCCCTAATCCCTCATGATAAAAGATGGGATCATAACCAAACCCACTTGTACCACGAGGTTTTTCCAGTAAAATGCCCTCACAGCTTCCTTCATAGGTGAGGGCTGGTCCAGATGGAACGGCGATTGAAAGAACACATTGAAAGGCTGCTTTCCGATTTTTCTCTCCTTGCATATCGTGCAAAAGTTTATCAACATTTTCTTTATCTGTCGCTCTCTCTCCAGCATATCGTGCTGAATAAACCCCGGGTGTCCCATTCAGTGCCTCAACGATCAGTCCGGAATCATCAGCAATGGCTGGAAATCCAAGTATCTTTGCGGTATGAAGAGCTTTTTTATAGGCATTTTCATCAAAAGTTTCACCATCTTCAACGGCCTCGGGAAGGGAGCCAAAATCAGTAAGGGATCGAATTTGGATGGGAAAGCCCTTCAACATCTCTTGAAATTCTTTCACTTTGTTTCTATTGGTGGTGGCTAGGATGAGTATGGTGACCATGATATTCCTTTTTAGGTTCCTCGCTGTTTTAGGCTAAGACGCTCACATTAACTCCAAGATTACGGGCAGCTTCGGTAATCTTATATCCCTGTTCTGTAATCAGCTTAACTGCCGAATCCCTGAATTCCTGGGTGTAATTCTTTCTCTTTTTTGTCATTGAACACCTCCTTGAGGAAATTTAATCCACTCTTAAAAAAAGTGTCCATTTCTTACCATACCACCTCAGTCCATACGGGTAAAGAAATAAGGGTAACAGATACAATACCCACTATTTTACCCGTAAAAAAAATGGGTTTTTAATGTATTTTATTGGATGTTGTCGGACTATGATGGGCAACAAAAAACCCGAAAACCTAAGAGGAGTGCGGGCTTAATGTACTTTGTCAGACTTCTTTGAATGTAACACTGGCGGAGAAGGAGGGATTCGAACCCTCGGTGGAGTTTAATCCCCACACTCGCTTAGCAGGCGAGCACCATCGGCCTCTCGGTCACCTCTCCAGAAAGATGGCGGAGGAAGTAGGATTCGAACCCACGGAACTTGCGTTCAACGGTTTTCAAGACCGCCGCCTTCAACCACTCGGCCATTCCTCCATCATAATCTCCTCTTTTACCATCTGAACCAAAAACTGTCAACCATCTACCAAAACAGGCAAGAAACAAATAATTGATAATAAATGGAACAAATTTGTAACATTTAATCGGCAAATCAGACATTTTCTGGTACAAATCATTTTCAATCCAAAGAGATACAGATAATTTTCCTTTCACCAGAAAAATACCATAATTACCATGCAGGAAAAAAATATTTCAGAAGAACTTCAAGATCTCACTTGTCTGTACGAAATTACCAAGGCCTTGGTCTCAGCCGTTAATTTGAGTGATTGTCTGGAAAAAATTATGCAGACATTAGCCGATCTCAAATGTATGGAAAATGGAACAATAACTATTATCAACCCTTTGACCGGAAAAATAGAAATAGAAGTGGCACATGGTCTCAGCGCTGAAAATATAAAGCGAGGACAGTATGTCCTTGGTGAGGGTATTACTGGCAGGGTTGTTGCATCAGGAGAACCTATCATTGTGCCTCATATTGCCAATGAACCTCGTTTTCTCAATAAAACGGGGGCAAGGGGAGATGCAAACCAGAAGAACAAATCCTTTCTCTGTGTCCCCATTCGTGATGAAGATCAGGTTATTGGCTCTTTGAGTGTTGATCGGATGTATATGGAAGGCCTGAACCATCAGGCTGAGGCTGACCTGCGATTTTTAACTGTTTTAAGCGGTCTCATTGCCCAGACCACCCGAAGAATCCAGACAGTCAACCGCAAACAGGAGGGATTGCACTTAGAAAATCAAAAACTCAAAAGAGAGCTCTTAGAAAAAAACAAAATCAATGACATTATAGGCAACTCAAGTCGCATGCAAGAGGTTTATGAAATGGTCCATCGAGTGGTGGATTCCAGTGCCACCGTACTTTTACGAGGAGAATCAGGTACGGGAAAAACACTGGTGGCCAAATCTCTGCACTATAACAGTCATCGAAAAAATAAATCTTTTATGGTAGTTAATTGTTCCGCTCTCCCTGAAACACTCCTGGAAAGTGAACTGTTTGGACATGAGAAAGGGGCCTTTACCGGAGCCACAGAGCGTAGGATTGGACGATTTGAACAGGCAGAAGGGGGAACTCTGTTTCTTGATGAAATTGGGGAAATTAGCCCTTCTGTACAGATAAAACTCCTGCATGTAGTACAGGAGAGAAGTTTTCAACGATTAGGATCAACACAAACCATTCATTGCGATGTCCGTCTGGTTGCTGCCACGAATAAAGATTTGGAACATGCCGTTAAAGAGGGAAAATTCCGAGAAGATCTTTACTATCGCCTCAATGTTTTTCCGGTATATATGCCACCTTTACGGGAAAGACGAACGGATATTCTCCTTCTTGCTGAATATTTTCTGGAAAAATATGCCCGGGAAAATAAAAAAATTATTACTCGCATCTCAACCTCAGCGATTGATATGCTTATTCAATATCATTGGCCAGGCAATGTGCGAGAACTGCAAAACTGTATGGAACGAGCTATTCTTATATGTGATGATGATTCAATAAAAGGGGTACATCTCCCACCAACTCTTCAAACAACCGACCCTAATACTCTCAACAACCTCATTTCACTCGCCGGATCGGTTGAAAACTTTGAAAAAGAGCTTATTATCGAAAGCCTTAAACGACACAATGGCAACCAAACCAGGGCTGCTGAATCCTTGAAAACGAGTTTACGAATTATCAATTATAAGATTCATCAATATGCCATTGATCCCAAAAAATTCAAAATTTCAAAAACATGAATCTTTTACTCCATATTTGCTGTGGCCCATGTGCTATTTATCCTTTGAGTCAACTTCGCAGTGATGGAATTCATGTTCAAGGATATTTTTATAATCCCAATATTCATCCCTACCGTGAGTTTCAGAAACGAATGGCCGGTGTTCAGCAAGTGGCCCAAACAGGTTCGTTCGATGTGGGATATGACGACAACTATGGCTTGATCGAATATTTAAGAAAGGTAGTTTTTCACGAACAGGAACGATGTTCTCGTTGTTATGCAATGCGCTTAAAAGCTGTGGCCCAGCAGGCAAAAAAAAGAGGGTATGATGCCTTTTCAACCACCCTTCTTTATAGTAAATTTCAAGATCATACCGCTATTCATCATATTCAGACCTCGTAAACAACATGCCAAAAGCGTCATTTTTTTTGGACATTTGTTATTGGCTCTTCGCCGACCTCAACGACTA
>DYDK01000194.1 GCA_020717935.1 Desulfocapsa sp. | reverse complement strand
GGAAAAGCAAGACAGGGCAAGGGCGCAAGAGAGCATCGTATGCAAGGGACGACGCTGCGGGGGCCGGAATAAACCTTTTGAAAAGCCTTTCATTGTTAAACTCCTTTTGAGTTATGCATTGATGGGATACCATTTTCTTGTTTGTACAAAAGCCGTTATTTCATTTTTTTTGAGCAATTACAAGGTTACGAAGTTCTTTTTTCTAATTCCTTCAATTCATACAACACATCCAATGCCTGCCGTGGCGTAAGGTTATCCGCCTGAATTTTATTAATAAATTCCCGAACAGCATCGGTTGGAGGCGGGGAAAACAGGGAAAGCTGGTTGGGATGTTTCTTGCTCCTGCTTTTCTTGTCACCACGATGACGGGCAATGGTTGGTTCGCCATCCGGATCCAGCTCGCCGGTCTCGATGTTGGTCAGAATTTCTCCGGCCCTTTGCACCACACGAGCCGGCACTCCGGCCAGGGCCGCCACCTGAATACCGTAGCTACGGTTGGTGCCGCCTTCAACGAGTTTATGAAGAAAGATAATGGAGTTATTCCATTCTCGTACGGCAATGGAAAAATTGCGTACCCGACTCTGGGTGCGGGCAAGATCGGTCAATTCGTGATAGTGGGTGGCGAAAAGGGTCTTGACCCCCTTGTCATTTTTCAGCACCAGGTCTTCGGCCACGGCCCAGGCGATGGCCAGGCCGTCAAAGGTGGAGGTGCCGCGACCAATTTCATCAAGAATCACCAGGCTTCGTTCGGTCGCATTGTTAAGGATGTTGGCAGTTTCGTTCATCTCCACCATGAAAGTGGACTGGCCGCGGCGCAGGTCGTCCATTGCCCCGACCCGTGTGAAGATACGGTCAACCACGCCTATCGTCGCGCTGGCGGCTGGCACAAACGAACCCATCTGGGCCATGAGAACAATAAGCGCTGTCTGCCGCAGCACCGTAGACTTTCCAGCCATATTAGGCCCGGTGATAATCAGAACTTCCTGCTGTTGCTGATCAAGGGTCACATCGTTGGGGACAAATTTTCCGCTGGGCATCGACCGTTCAATCACCGGATGGCGGCCTTCGCTAATAACAATGACCTCGCCATCATCCACCTCGGGGCGGCGATAATGATACCGATGGGCACATTCGGCCAAGGAGGAAAAAAAATCGGCCTGGGCCAGGAGCTGCGCGGTCTTGAGCAGTTGGGGGCTACTGGCAGCCAATTGTTTGCGGATCTGGGTGAAAAGCTGGTATTCGAGTTCCAGCCGTTTTTCCTGGGCACCCATAACCTTGTCTTCAAACTCTTTGAGCTCAGGGGTGATAAATCGTTCGGCCCCCACCAGGGTCTGCTTACGGATGTAGTGCTCGGGCACTTTTTCAGCATGCAGGCGGCTGATTTCAATAAAATAGCCAAAGACCCGATTATAGCCAACCTTGAGTTTGGCGATACCGGTAGCCACCCGTTCCTTGACCTCCAGCTCCAGAATCATCTGTTTTCCGTCTCGCAGCAGACAAGTCAGTTCATCAAGCTCGGCATTAAAGCTAGGGCGAATCAGATTGCCGTCATGCAGGGTGAGAGGAGCATCCTCATGAATAGCCGTGGCAAGCAGATGATGAATGGTCGAGAGCGGATCAATCTCAACGCCAATGGCAACAAGCCTTGCTGCTTGAAACTGTCCCAGTAGCTCCTTGATGACCGGCAGTCCGACCAGCGAATTGCGCATGGCCAGCATGTCCCGGCCATTGGCGACACCGAGCACCATACGGCTGTTGAGGCGTTCCAGGTCATGGATGGCGGCAAGCTGTGCTCGCAATTCCTGACGCAGACCATTGTCATGGAGGAGATTGTGCACGGCATCAAGCCGGGCTCGGATGCGCTCAACGGCTTGCAAAGGAAAGAGGAGGTGATGGCGAAGCATCCTGGCGCCCATTGGAGTGCTGGTCTGATCAAGAACCGCCAGCAGTGATCCTTCCCGCCGGGCGCCAATAATGGTCTGGGTCAATTCCAGATTACGACGGGAGGACTCGTCAATCTGAAGGATATCGGCCAGATCAATGGGTCGCAGGGACTCGATATGGTCAAGAGAAGTCTTCTGGGTCTCACGGATATAATCAAACAGAACTCCGGCACAGATAACCCCTGAACGCATGGCCCCGCACCCGAATCCGGCCAGATTCAAGACCTGAAAATGTTCAGTGAGCAGTTCCTGGCAACTTGGCAAATGAAACAGGGTTTCAGGCCGTTCGGTAATACAGATTCCTGGCAATACGACTTGAATCGTCTGGAGCAGTGCGGCAAGGCTCGTGTCCTGTCTGCTGCTGACCAGTAATTCGGCCGGGGCCAGACGGGTGAGGTGATCTATAACCGTGTTGGCGGTCGCCGAATCATCCTGAAATTCTCCCACCAGAAACTCACCTGTGGAAAGATCGAGAAAACTCAGACCATAGGACAGCCCGCCTGCCTGTTCCTGACAACTGATGGCGGCGACAAAGAGATTGCTCTTGTCATCGAGGAGCTGGTCATCGGTAATCAGCCCGGGCGAGACCACCCGCACCACCTCCCGCTTGACAATGCCCTTGGCCAGGGCCGGATCTTCGGTCTGTTCACAGATTGCCACCCGCCGTCCAGCCTTGATCAGCTTGGCCAGATAGCCCTGAGCCGCATGATAAGGAATGCCGCAGAGGGGCACCTTGTTGGCATCATCCTTGTTGTTGCGGGTGGTGAGGGTAATGCCGAGGATTTTTGAGGCGATGATCGCATCTTCAAAAAACATCTCATAAAAATCCCCCATCCGGTAAAAAAGGATGGCGTCGGGATGCCCTTGCTTAATCTCCAGATACTGCTGGAGCATAGGAGTGAGCTTGACGGGCTGGGCCCCGGCTTGAGAGAGAGAATCGTTTGTCGAAGCATGTGTTGCGCTGGTCATCATCGTGGCACTTCATGGATACTGGCCCGCATGGCCTGGTTTTTATTGACCCTGTCATCAATCTGCAGGATGGCATACGAACCGGCAGCCCCATACGGGCCACCACTCTGAAATGTTCCTGGATTGAGACAAAGCACACCGCCCACCCGATGACAAACCGCCCGATGACTATGGCCATAAACGATACAGTCGGCCTCGGGAAAGAGAGACAAGACGCGTTCTTCAATGGTCTGTCGTGGCCCCCAGGCCCCGTGGCACAGTCCAATCTGCACGCCGCCAATGGTGATCAACTTGCTGACGGGTAAGGTTCGCTGACTTTCATCGTTGCACGAGTTCCCATGCACCGCATGGACTTGCTTGCCATGGAAGGCATCGAGGACGGAAAGATCGGTAAGATCGCCCGCATGAAGAAGAACAGAACAATCCACAAAGACGCTCTCCACCTGCCTGCGAAAGAAATCTGAGCACCTGCCAAGATGGGTATCGGAAAGAATGCCGATGGTGTGAATCATGAAAATGCTCCCCCCTCAAATCACCGTAAAAAAGAGTATCCGATAATTATACCAGACCTCGTAAACAACATGCCAAAAGCGTCATTTTTTTTGGACATTTGTTAT
>DYDK01000193.1 GCA_020717935.1 Desulfocapsa sp. | reverse complement strand
TAACGAAGCCGGCCGTCCGGGTCGGCAATCTGGATCAGGTCGCTGGCGTTGGATGCTGCTGGCCTGAATCTCCATCTTGATGGATTCGGTATATTTTTCGCGGGCCGCAGGCAGCAGGTCGATGGCCTCGGCCAGGATTTTGGCCCCTCGTTCATCCTTCTGCACCGTTCCCTGAATAATAACCGGCTCGGTGGAAGCAAGGAGGTGCTGGGTCTGGCTGTAGGTCTCGGGAAAAACCACGACTTCAACGGCATCAAGGATGTCTTCAAGGGTGATAAAGGCCATGGGATCGCCCTTCTTGCTTTTCAGGGTCTTGCATGAACGAATCAGTCCGCCCACCCGCACCGGCTGGTCGTCACCCCAGTCACTCAGTTTACCGATCTCAGTGTCAACAACGGTGCGGATTTCGGGGAGGGCATCATCAAGGGGATGGCCAGTGATATAAAAACCAACGGTCTCCTTTTCAAAGGCCAATCGCTCCCGTTCGTCCCATTCATCAATGTCGGGCAGGGGAATGGCCTGGCTTTCTTTACTGATGGCCTGGGGGGCCAGGCCAAAGAGGGACATCTGCCCGCTTTGCTTGTCTCGTTGGGCGGCCTTGGCCTGTTCCATGGTCTGGGGCAGGATGGTGAAGAGTTGCAAACGCTTGCAGCCCAATGAATCAAAGGCCCCTGCCTTGATCAGGCTCTCAATGACCCGCGAGTTGACCCGTCGTGCATCAATCCGGCTGCAAAAATCCATGAGCGAGGTGTATTTTCCGGCCTTGAGCCGCTCCTCGATAATAGAATCAAGGGCTGCTTTGCCCACATTCTTGACTGCCGCCAAGCCAAAACGGATACGATCTTCAATGACGCTGAAGTCGTAGAGGGATTCATTGATGTCCGGCGGCAGGATTTCGATCTGGTGATCCCGACATTCGCTGATATAAAGGACAATTTTATCGGTATTGTTCATGTCGCAGGAGAGCAGGGCGGCCATGAACTGGGAAGGGTGGTGGGCTTTGAGATAGGCGGTCTGATAGCAGATCAGGGCATAGGCCGCCGAATGGGATTTGTTGAAGCCATAACCGGCAAATTTTGCCATCAGATCGAAGATATACTCGGCCTTGTCCTTGGGGATAGCGTTCTTGATTGCCCCTTCCATGAACTTGACCTTTTCCTTCTCCATGACCGAGGCCTTTTTCTTGCCCATGGCCCGACGCAGATTATCGGCATCGCCCAGGGAATAATTGGCGAGGATATTGGCAATCTGCATGACCTGTTCCTGATAGACAATGACGCCATAGGTCTCTTCCAGGACAGATTTGAGTTGCGGCAGGGGATAGTTGGCGGCTGCCCGCCCATGTTTGGTCTCGACAAAATCATTGACCATCCCCGATTCAAGCGGGCCCGGACGATAGAGGGCGACCAGGGCGATCAGGTCGCTGAACTGGGTGGGGGCCATCTTTACAAGAAGCTCGCGCATCCCCGAACTCTCCAACTGAAAGACTCCCAGGGCATCGCCGCGGCAGAGAAGAGTGTAGGTCTTGATGTCATCCAGGGGAATGGTGTCAATGTCGAGATCAGCGCCGATGTCGGATTTGATATGCTTGAGAGCCTTGTCAATAACTGTCAGGGTCTTGAGACCCAGGAAGTCAAATTTAATCAGTCCGGTTTTTTCAGTATGAAACATATCATACTGGGTCAGGGTCTCGCCCTCTTTGCCGCGACAGGTGGGCAGGAAGTCCACCATTGGTCCGGGGGCCACCACCACACCGGCGGCATGGGTTGAGGTGTGACGGGCCAGACCTTCCAGGGCCTGAGCGACCCGCAGCAACTCGGCAATTCTGGGGTCACGGGCGGCGGCATCCTGCAGGCGGGGTTCCAGAGCAATGGCGCTCTTGATGGTCATCTTCAACTCTTCAGGAACCAGCTTGGCCACCTTGTCAACCTCGGCCAGAGGAATATCCATGGCCCGGCCCACATCGCGGATGGCCCCGCGGGCCTTCATGGTGCCGTAGGTCAGAATCTGGGCCACATGAGAGGGGCCGCCGTATTTACTCTGTACATAGTCAATAACCTCGCCCCGTCGTTCCTGGCAGAAATCCACATCGAAATCAGGCATGGATTTGCGTTCGATATTGAGAAATCGCTCAAAGAGCAAGCCGTAGGGGATGGGGTCGATATTGGTGATCCGCATACAATAGGCGGCCAGACTGCCAGCTCCGGAGCCGCGACCCGGTCCCACCGGAATTCCCTGGTCCTTGGCCCAGTTGATGAAATCGGCAACAATGAGGAAGTAACCGGGAAAACCCATGGTATTGATAACCTCAATCTCATGGGACAGCCTTTTTTTATACTGCTCTTCAACCGCTGGTGAGAAGGAGCCGGCCTTACGCATGGCCGCAAACCGCTCTTTGAGTCCGTCCTTGCAGGCCGCGGCAAATGTGGATTCGAGAGTCTCGCCCTCGGTTACCGGAAAGATGGGGAAGTAGTAAGTATCGGTTTCAATCTCCAGATTGCAACGGGCGGCTATCTCGATGGTGGCAGAAATGGCCTCGGGGGTGTGCTGGAATTGCTGTTTCATCTCCTTTGGTGATTTGAAATAAAACTGGTCAGAGGAGAATTTGAAACGATTAGCGTCGTTGAGGGTGTTGTTCATCTGGATGCAGAGAAGGACTTCATGGGCATGGGCATCTTCTTTATTCAGATAGTGACAGTCGTTGGTAGCAACGGTGCTGATCCCCAGTTCGGCGGCCAGTTGTTTCATGCCGATATTCACTGGTGTCTGCTCGGGAATCCCGTTTTCTTGAAGTTCGAAATAGAGGCGGTCGCCAAAGATGGCCTGAAATTCAAGGGCCTTGGCCCGGGCTCCGGCCATGTCGTTATTGGCAATGAGCCAGGGGATTTGCCCGTGCAGACAGGCGGTGAGGGCGATCAGTCCTTCATTGTGGGCTGTCAGGGAGGCCATGTCAATACGGGGTTTGCGGTAAAATCCTGCAAACTGGGCAATGCCGCAGAGCTTCATCAGGTTTTTGTAGCCAGTCAGATCCATGGCCAACAGCACGATATGAAAACCCTTTTCCTTGTCGCCAAGCACACCGGGGGTCATGTAAAATTCGCAGCCGATAATCGGCTTGATGCCCGATTTTTTGGCCTGAAGATAAAAGTCCAAGGCCCCGTACATGGCCCCATGATCGGTGACGGCAACGCTGTCCATCCCATATTCCTTGCATTTTTCTAAGAGGTCAGGTATGCGGATGGCCCCGTCCAGCAGGCTGTATTGAGAATGGACATGCAGATGCACGAAACCGGCAGGGGCGGGCTTGGTTGTGGGATTGAGGTCAGGATTGAGGAGGGTAGCGGTCATGGTGTCGCCCATTGTTGTGCTTGCTGGTTTGGTCAGTGGCTCCCATAAGAGCTTTGCATACAATAGACCTGAATTAAATAAAGGGTGAATTGGGTGTACTTATTGAGAATACGAAAAAACTGTCTTTTTGTCCTGCCCAAAAAACAAATATAAAACATTTATGGGCGGGAAGTCAATATCATTAACTTAGGGCCTCGGCAAGAATAAATCGTTCCGTATTGCGCAGGATTTTCAGTCATAT
>DYDK01000192.1 GCA_020717935.1 Desulfocapsa sp. | reverse complement strand
TCCACCGAATTGATGAAAGTTAGATAAAAAAACGGGAAACTTCAGTTGTTAAAATACAAACTCGTTTTAATCAACCATATATTTTACAGGAGGAGTTCCATGTCTGAATTTACCGTAACCGACCAGGCAGTGCAAAAACTGACTGAATACCTGGAGCAGAACAGTATTGAATCTGCCCTGCGCATCGCCTTAATGCAAGGGGGCTGAGCAGGTCCCTCTTTGGGCTTGGCTCTGGATGAGCCAAAAAGTAATGATAAAATTTTTGAAAATGGCGGTCTGAAATTTCTTGTGGAAGAAGGCCTCTTGAATACTTGCGGCACCATCCGCGTTGATTTTGTGGACGCAGGGCCCCGTTCCGGCTTTGGCATCACCTCCAGCAACCCCATAGGTGGCGGTGGTGGATGCAGTTCAGGATCATGCAGTTCCGGCGGGTGTCATTGATAACCGGGTATCGGTTCTTCAAGAAAGCACTCACCTGCTTGTTATCGTAGATAGACATAGATGCGAACTCTAACTCTCTACGATGGGAAAAACAAATAGCGGGCTTCTCTGTTGAAGCTCGCTTTTTGTTTTACTGCCCACCCTTGCACTCTTTTCTCTTCCCCTCCCCATCTCGCCTCCACAGCTTGACACGCCCCCCTCTCACCCTTATTTTTTCAAGTGCAAAAAAGATGTTTGGTTGCAGATAGATATGCACCCAATCCCGCTTCGTCTCTACGAACCTTCAGACCAGTCTCGAGGAGAAACACATTATGCAGTTTGATAAATTTACTGTCAAGTCCCAGGAGGCCATTCAGGCCGCCCAGCAATTGGCCCAAGGTAAATCCCATCAGGAGATTCAACCCGTTCATCTGGCCAAGGCAATCATGGAACAACCGGAAGGGGTTGTCGTGCCAGCGCTCCAGAAAATGGGGGTTGAACCATCCCTTATCCTTATGGAACTCAACAAGCTGCTGGACAAAATCCCGCAGGTTTCCGGCAGTGGAGCCGGTCGAGTCCATCTCTCGGCAGAGTTGCAGCGACTTCTGGATAAAACCCTTACCACTGCCAGCCAAATGCAGGATGAATATATCAGTCAGGAGCATCTTTTTCTGACCATCCTTCAAGATGGCCGCTCCGATGTCGCCAAGATGCTCAAGAGCAAGGGGGTTGATGAGAAGGGTTTCTTGACCGCCCTCACCACCATTCGTGGCAATCAGCGAGTGACAGATCAGTATCCGGAAGAAAAATATCAGGCATTGGAAAAATACGCCCGCAATCTCACCGATGTTGCCAAAAAAGGAAAGCTTGATCCCGTTATTGGCCGCGATGAAGAAATTCGCCGCGTTATTCAGGTCTTATCACGGCGCACGAAGAACAATCCCATCCTTATTGGCGAGCCCGGAGTAGGGAAGACTGCCATCGCCGAAGGCCTGGCCCAACGCATTGTCAATGGCGATATTCCTGCCACCCTGCAAGGCAAACAGGTTATCGCCCTTGACCTGGGAGCCTTGATTGCCGGTGCCAAATACCGTGGCGAGTTTGAAGACCGCCTCAAGGCAGTCCTCAAGGAGGTCGAGAGTCGGGCCGGAGAGATTATTCTCTTTATTGATGAGATCCACACCCTGGTGGGGGCCGGTGCCGCTGAAGGGTCCATGGATGCTTCCAATATGCTCAAACCGGCTCTGGCGCGGGGCGAGCTCCATTGCGTCGGGGCCACCACCTTGGATGAATACCGGAAGTATATTGAAAAAGACGCGGCCCTGGAGCGACGATTCCAGCCGGTTCTGGTGCAGGAGCCCAGCGAGGAAGACACCATTGCCATCCTGCGCGGAATCAAGGAGAAATATGAAGTCCATCATGGGGTACGGATTCAGGATGCGGCCACGGTTGCCGCCGTTGTTCTGTCCAGTCGCTATATCACCGACCGTTTCCTTCCCGACAAGGCTATTGATCTCATTGACGAAGCCGCCTCCAGTCTGCGTATCGAGATCGACTCCATGCCCACCGAGATTGATGAACTGGAACGCAAAAAGATCAAGATGGAAATTGAACAGGAGGCCCTGAAAAAAGAAAAGGATCCGGCTTCCCAGGAACGATTGGGGGAGCTGAGGAAAAAAATGGGGGAGCTCAACGACATCCTGGGTGGCATGAAAGGCCAATGGACGATCGAACGAGACATCATCCAAGAGATTCGTCACATCAAGGCGAGTATTGACGAGGCCCACGGGGAAGAACAACGGGCCGAGCGCATTGGTGATCTGAGCAAGGTGGCGGAAATCCGCTACGGAAGGATTATCAAATTGCAAAAGGACCTTGAAGAAGCCAACGCCAGACTGCAACAGATTCAAGAAAAAAACCAGATGCTCAAAGAAGAGGTCGGGGCCGAAGATATTGCGGCAGTGGTTGCCAAGTGGACAGGCATTCCAGTGGACAGGCTTCTGGAAGGCGAGAAAGACAAGCTGGTTCATGCCGAATCATCCCTGTCTGCGCGGGTAATCGGCCAGGAAGATGCCATCAAGGCGGTGGCCAATGCCGTGCGACGGGCCCGGGCCGGACTGCAAGACCCCGATCGCCCCTTAGGTTCCTTTATTTTCTTAGGCCCCACCGGTGTCGGCAAGACCGAACTGGCCCGTTCGCTGGCCGATTTCCTCTTTGACAGCTCTCAGGCCATGATTCGCATTGATATGTCCGAATTTATGGAAAAACATTCCGTGGCCCGACTTATCGGCGCCCCTCCCGGCTATGTCGGATATGAAGAAGGCGGCTATCTCACCGAGGCCGTTCGTCGTCGCCCCTATTCCGTCATTCTCTTAGACGAAATTGAAAAGGCCCATCCCGATGTCTTTAATGTCCTGCTCCAGGTGCTTGATGATGGCCGGATGACCGATGGCAAAGGCCGGACGGTAGATTTTAAGAATACCATACTCATCATGACTTCCAATCTGGGGAGCGATTTGATTTTGCAGATGGCCGAGGCACATGCTGGGGCCGAGGCAGTGCGGAATCAGATTGAAGAACTGCTCCATAAAAAATTTAAGCCTGAATTTCTCAATCGAGTGGATGAAACCATTATCTTTCACAGCCTGTCGAAAAAAGACATGCGGGCTATTATTGATATTCAACTGCAAAGACTGGTCGCCAGACTGGAAGAGAGAAAGATCCAGCTCACCATCACCGATAAGGCTAAAGGTTTCCTGGTGGATGCGGGCTTTAACCCCTTGTTCGGAGCCCGCCCCTTAAAACGGGCAATTCAACGACACCTTGAAGACCCGTTAGCCATGGATTTATTGGATGGCCATTTCCTTGAGGGCAGTCATATCGTGGTTGATGCCCAAGAAGGAAGGATTGTCTTTAACCAAGAGGACACAACTCTTGCAAAATAATTCGGTCGCTTCGTTCTTCTTTGCCAGATTCAACAACACCCCCCTTGAATCCCCCCCTGACAAGCTGATCTTGATCCACACTTAACACAGGGGGCACGGTAAGCATTCTGTTTCATGGGAACTTTTATGAACCGTTGAATGTCGAATATCGAATGTCGAATATCGAATGTCGAAGTGAAAACTTCATCATTCTGCGGTTCCTTGTTCGATATTCGATATTTAATGATTTTAGAT
>DYDK01000191.1 GCA_020717935.1 Desulfocapsa sp. | reverse complement strand
TCTGTCTGGAATGCCCGAAAGCAGATGGTGGACTGGCTCCGCCCGCATTGTGTTGAGGAAAATGAGCTGGTGGATCTGTTTTATGCAATCACAAATTGTCATGGCTGGATCAAGTCAACCAAGACTGAAGTTACGGTACGACTTGAGCCGCTGCAACAACCAAGGCGCAGATGTGCACAAGAGCTGCTTTGTCGCAAATTGACAAATCTCGGAGCACGCACTCCAGCCGGAAAATGGCTAGTCGTTGAGGTCGGCGAAGAGCCAATAACAAATGTCCAAAAAAAATGACGCTTTTGGCATGTTGTTTACGAGGTCTGTATAATGATCTTTGTTGCAAATGACAACCGAAAATTGACCACCTGTACGGGAACAATCAGGGCCGGTGGACACATAGTAGTCGCGTGCGACGAGGCGTCAATAAAAGTCCTGGCCATGATCGGTAAGTCAGCTTCCTACTCTACCTAATTTCCCTTGCCGTTTACAATCAAAACTGTCAAAATTGCAAATTGATGATGGAATTCGGGGGAATAAGGGGACGCCTTATACATTAATCGAATTTTCTTTGGTACCCTGCGCCCCGCAGGAAATGCCCTTGGGAGGCGCCGCATGGGAACCAGATGGAACACCGTGTGGAGAAGTCATCGGGTAATGCAATCGTTGTAGGCAGTCCGTCATCGCCCCAAATAGTGGGGGACACCACAAATAGTGGGGGACACCATATGTATTTATCAAATAGTGGGGGACACCATATGCAAATAGTGGGGGACACCATATGTATTTATGCCAGTTAATGCATATGGTGTCCCCTTTATTTGTGGTGTCCCCTTTATTTGAGGCTCAACATCTTCGGGATTTCCCGCAGCAAGCAGTTCAATCCTTGCCTGGACACGCGCCCTCGCTTGAATATCGCGAAGTTCATCAAGCCAATGTGCGAAGAGATCAGTTTTCCGTATTTCAACCAGGGAATGATTGTAGCCATGCGGCTACATGTTGTCAATAGCAAGTCCGATATTGAGCGGGATGGTTTTTGTAAAGGGTGGAATACGAATGGTGTCCCCCTTATCCCCAGAAAGATACCTCTGGCTCAACCAAACCACCCTGCTCGCCGTCTACGACGGCGCCGGCAACCTCATCCAACGCTTCGAATACGCCGACGACCGCGTCCCCTATGCCATGACCGCAGGCGGCGCAACCTACTACCTCGCCTACGACCAGATCGGCTCCCTGCGCCTGATCACCGATAGCGCCGGCAACACGGCTAAACGAGTTGATTACGACAGTTTCGGCAATATAATCAGTGACAGCAACCCCTCCTTTGCGGTACCCTTCGGTTTCGCCGGAGGACTCCATGACCCGGAAACATAAAACAACATAAAACGGGACAGATATATTTTACTGAATCTTGGCCTCTTTCTTCGGAGCGGCTACGGCTGAGTCCTGAAGATCGCCATCGACATAGAACCACTGTCCGTTTTCTCTGACAAAGCGACTGACCTCACGCAACACCCCTCGGCCTTGTCCTCCCGTGGAGAAGGTGGCCTCGAATTCAACCACGCCCTTGCTGTCACCCTCCCTTCCCTCCTCCGTCCGCATGATCCGCAGGCCTTGCCATTCGGGGATGGTGGCGGCGTCTATGGCCTCCGGTCTGGTCGAGGCGTGCCAGGACTGGAGCAGGTATCCGACATTGCGGACGGCAAAGGCGGTGTAGCGCGAGCGCATCAGGGCCTCGGCGGTCGGGGCTGCGTGCTCGCCAGAAAGCAATGGACCGCAGCAATCCGCAAATGAACGGCCGGACTGGCAGGGGCAGGACGGGTGAGTGGTCATGGCAGGGCGTTCTCGTTGATCAGGGATGCGGGAAGGACGGCCTTCTGAATCAGCCAGCGCTGATCGCCTTTGAGCAGGGACAGCTCCACGCGATGGCTTTCCATGGGCGCATCGACCTGTCCGGGGAGATGGCGCTGAAGACGCGCCGTGACCTGAACAACAGCCTGCCCTTTGGCGGGGATGGTTATTTGCAGCTCCTCCAGTTGAACGGTCAACCGGGTGTAACGGCTGCGGTAATAGATCAGATACTGGAGAGCCAGCCCCTGTTCCAGCTCTTCGGTGTACCCCTTCTCGGGGACGGTTGCCTGACAGGTTGTTGCCAGCATGGTCTTGATCCTGCCCATCTTCAACGCCATCTGGAGTGGCTGTTCCTGTTCCTCTTTGGCAAGATCCTGCGCGAGTTCCGCAAATTGCCGCCGGATCACCATTTCGTCGGAAAAATAATAGCAGAGCCATCCCGCCAGAACCAGGGCCATCACAATGGCAGGAATCAGAAGTTTTTTATGCATGGTTTTACTCTATGATTCCTTTGAGTTTCAACGCCGTGAGCGCCAACTCCCGACGAAGGGGTAAGTCCTTTTCACTCTGGATTACCATGTTCAGGGCAAAGATCCATGTATCCGTTGATGTTTCCACATAGCCGACATACCAGCCGACTTGAGGCGTGCCTCGTGTGGCCCAGCCGGTCTTTGCCCACAAGGAATACGCTGGTGTTTTTTCCACGAGCATAATCTGTTGTAGCGTATCATAGGCCGTTTGCTTGAAAGGAAGTCGGTGCTGGATGATGTTCTTGATAAAATGCACCTGCTCAAACGCGCTGACCTGAAGGGAACCATCCAGCCAGAAGGTCGTTATATCAAAAGGGTGCTGCAATTCACCATAATTGGATTGTTTCAGGTACTTCTGATATTTTTCCTGACCAATCCGTAAAGCCAGCTCCTGATAACACCAGACACAGGATACCTGGAACGCGCTTGCCAATGTTTGATCATGGTTCCAGTTGGGCAGATCATACATCTGGCCATCCCACTTGAACACACCATCCTTCCCGGCAATTGCCTGCTCCTCGACGGCAATCAAGGTATTCATTATCTTGAAAGTGGACGCCGGAGAAAAGCGCTGTTCTGCGCGGTTTTTATTGTGAATGAATGTCTCGCCGCCTTTCAGTGAAGCAATGACGACAGTTCCGTCAACACCTTTTTGGGAAAACAGCCTCGAAATCGCCAAGTCCTCGGCAACTGCACAAACCGGGAAAAGAATGGCAAAAAGTACGATAAGGTATTTACTCATCTGTTTGTATAACAACTTTGGGAAAGAGACAAATGCCAGAGATTTTCCCGTGAGGGAAGGGCTATTCAGAAAGACAGTGAGGCCCGGCTTTGAGATATGAGCCATGAAAGCGTATACTTTCCCCCCAAAGTCAAGACAAAATTTGGGGGGAAAGTATACACGAGATCGTACGGGCGGACACTTGCGGCGAGCATGGCGGCAAACTCCTTGAGGATTTTCGTTGTGAGATAATGGATGCTATCGACCATTCCGCCGATTAACACGCCTGCACCGTGCATCTGGCAAACGGTCTGGAATGCAATCAGAAAATCAATCAATGATCCGTTTATTTTCTAATGAATCCAGAACTTCCAGCAGTTTCCATTTTGCCTTGTGCTCGGTTCTCAAGGTCTGAATGAGAGTCCGCCACTGTTCGAGCCGTCCTGTTTCCTGGTAGATCCTGAGTTCCCGAACAAGTGTAACGAGGATTCGACTTAACCTGTTAAAAATAATA
>DYDK01000190.1 GCA_020717935.1 Desulfocapsa sp. | reverse complement strand
AAGGAAATCCCTCTGCCTCTCGTCTTCAATAGCGAAAGCCACAAAAACCACTTTCTTTTCTGCCATTTATACCTCCCTTTTTGATTCATCTGCTTTTGATGCATCGTCGCCCAACAGAATATTAGCCAGTAAAAACAGGGCCACGCCCATACTGATTGCCGAATCAGCCACATTAAAGGCCGGCCAGTGGTAAGAACCGACAAACACATCGAGAAAATCCACCACTGAACCCAATCGCACCCGGTCTATCAGGTTGCCAATGGCCCCGCCGGCAATCAAGGGCAGGCTGATGGCATAGAGCCGATGTTCATACCGCAGTCGCGACCAGGCCATGACAATCACCACCAGGGCCACACACCCCAGCACCAGAAACAGATAATGCCGCCAAGCCCCATTGTGACCAGCCAGAAAGCCAAAGGCGGCCCCTTTGTTGGTCAGATAGGTGAGATTGAAAAATCCCGGGATAATCTCCAGCGATTCAAACAGGGCAAAAGATCTGACAACCCACAGCTTGGTCAACTGGTCAAACAGCACCACCGCTACGACAATAAAGAAAAAGATCGGCATTTATAGAATCAAACCCGCTTCAATATCGGCGACCACCGCAGCACACCGTTGACACAACTGGGGATGGTCATGATTCTGGCCAACAGTCGTCGAACGGGTCCAGCATCGTTCACACTTCTCAGCTCGGGCCTGTCGTACAGCCATCATCAGGCCCGCCACATCCTTACTGATGTGAGGGACAAGGCCTCGGGCGGCAAAATCATCGCAGAAGGTCAACTGGGAAATAATACAAATCTCTTGAATCGTCTGCCACTCCCGACGAATAAATTCACCCATCATACCGCCAACCCCATCGCTTTCAGCAACTTGAAGCAGAACTTCGGCATCCAGGGAAAGACCAATCACCTTTTCCCGCCGCGCCCCTTCCAAGGCCTTGGTGATCTCAGAACGAACCGTCATCAATGTCTCCCACTTGGCCTCCAGCGCCGCATCCCGCCTTTCCGGTCTCGTCGGGGAAAATTCTACAAAAAAGATACTCTTGGCCAAAGGGGCATCCGGTGCCAGGCCGTATAAAGATTCCCAGGATTCAGCGGCCGTAAAACTGAGCACCGGACTCATCAACCGCAACAACCCATCAAGAATCTCGTGAAGCACGGTTTGGGCCGCCCGACGGTGGGGTGAATCCTGGCCCGAACAGTAGAGGCGGTCTTTCAGAATATCGAGATAAAAGGCGCTCATGGTCATGCCGCAAAAATAATTCAAGCACTGATGAATCGAATGGAATTCATATCGCTGATATGCCGCCATCACCCGCTCTTTCAACTCCTCAAAACGAGCCAGGGCCCAACGGTCAATTTCGGGCAAATCGGCAAAGGCAACCCCATCCTTTTGGGGATCAAAATCGAAAAGATTGCCCAGCATGTAGCGGATGGTGTTGCGAATTTTACGATAGGAATCAGATACTTGTTTCAAAATCTCATCAGAGACCTTGACATCATCACGATAATCTTCGCTCGACACCCAGAGACGCAGAATCTCGGCCCCGAACTTATCAATGACCTCCTGCGGGGCGACCACATTACCGATGGACTTGGACATTTTCTTGCCCTTGCCATCCACCACATAACCGTGGGTGAGCACCCCCTTGAACGGGGCCTGGCCGCGAGTGCCCACCGAGGTCAGCAGGGAGGACTGGAACCAGCCCCGATGCTGATCGCTGCCCTCCAGATAGAGATCCGCCGGAGACCGCAGTTCAGAGCGGGCCTCGCAAACTGCGGCATGGCTGACACCGGAATCGAACCAGACATCAAGAATATCCTCTTCCTTGACAAATTGGGTGCCCGCACACTTGGCACAGCAGGTATCAGGGGGGAGGAAATCCTCCACCCCGTGCCGAAACCAGGCGTCAGCCCCTTCTTCACGAAAGAGGACATCTATCTTTCCGACCACAGCCTCACTCTTGAACACCTCGCCACATTCTCGGCAACTGAACACCGTCACCGGAACCCCCCAGGTGCGCTGCCGTGACAGGCACCAGTCCGGCCGGTTTTCAACCATGGAATGGATGCGTTGCATCCCCCAGACCGGTGTCCATTCCACCTTGGCAATCTCGGCCAAGGCCTTGGATCGTAACTCATTTTGCTCCATGGAGATAAACCACTGCGGAGTGGCCCGATACATCACCGGCTTCTTGCATCGCCAGCAATGGGGATAACTGTGGCTGATAGACGACTCATGGAGAAGAACACCGGCAGCCTGCATGTCGGCATTGATCATTTTATTGACCGCTGGCACCTGCTGGCCCTGATACACCCCGGCCTCGACGGTATAACGACCTTCACTATCCACGGAAGACAGGATCTCCAAACCATAGCGAAGACCGGTCTGATAGTCATCAGCTCCATGCCCGGGAGCGGTGTGGACACAGCCGGTACCGGCCTCGGCAGTCACATAATCGGCCAGCACCATCAGCGAATTGCGGTCAAGAAAGGGATGTCGGCAATTCCGCCGCTCCAGACCCCGTGCGGAAAAGGAAGCAACAAGGACATACTCAGCAATCCCCATCTCGGCCATAACCTTAGGCACCAGTTCCTGGGCCATAATCAGCAGTTCACTGGCAACACGCACCGCCGAATAGACAAAATCGGGGTGAAAGGCCACGGCCAGATTAGCCGGCAGCGTCCACGGGGTCGTCGTCCAGATAAGCACTGAGACCTTGACCCCACCGCCCAGGGCCGGATCAATATCACTCAAATCATCAGTCACCGGGAATTTGACGAAAATAGATGGCGAGCTGTGATCATAATACTCCACCTCGGCTTCGGCCAGGGCTGTGGTACAGGTCGAACACCAGAAGACCGGTTTTTTATTGCGCACTACCGAGCCCGCAAGGAGGAATCGGTTGAACTCTCGGGCAATGACCGCCTCATATTCGTAATTCATGGTCAGATAAGGATTGTCCCAATCGCCAAGAACACCAAGGCGTTTGAACTCAGCCTTCTGGGTTTTAATCCATTTTTCCGCATACTTGCGACAGGCGCCCCGCTTGGAAAGTTTGGGGATGTTTTTTTTCTTGTCGCCCAGCTCCTTATCCACATTATGCTCAATGGGCAGACCGTGACAGTCCCAACCCGGAATATACGGGGCCTGAAACCCCGCCAGACGACGGGACTTGAGGATAATATCTTTCAGTATTTTATTAAAAGCCGTTCCCAGATGAATATGGCCATTGGCATAAGGGGGGCCGTCATGGAGGACAAAGAGAGGCTTGTCCCGCCCCGCTTCCTGCACCTGCTGGTACAACCCTTCCGCCTCCCAGCGCTTGAGCAGCTGCGGCTCTTTCTGGGCCAGATTGGCCTTCATGTTAAACGAGGTCTGCGGCAGATTCAGGGTATCCCTGTAATCCATAGTATTCTCCTTTTGCGGCAAAGGCAGTACTAAGGGACTCGGAAGTTACCAATATACCATCTTGCTTCCCATCTTTGGGCCATCTTTGACTGTGCCTCAATCACAAAATCCTCGACATAACACAATTATGCCTGCGGTTTTGTTCAATCGGCACAGCCAAATCTAACCCAAATCTGGTCGCAATTCAGGTACATTGGTAATTTCCGAGTCCCTAA
>DYDK01000189.1 GCA_020717935.1 Desulfocapsa sp. | reverse complement strand
TGTTTTCCTTACACGCAAAATGAATGCCAACCGTCGTTTGCGGCCATAGGAATATTCGAATGATATATGCATCTGTAAAAGGTCACCGGGCCGCACAGGCTGGCGGCGGAACACGCCCCCTCCCATTTCATGGCAAGTGCAGTGCGCACTGCTTTCTACCCTGGTCACTCTCATTTGTAATCGAGTGGGCCGGAGACAACACCAGAATCCCCACATTAACACGGCGCATCCGCGCCTCTTCTCATTTCGCCCTTCCCCCATGCTTGACCTGAGCGGGCTGTGCTTTCGTGCCGCCTTTTTTCATTCCCTCCGTTCCTTTTTTATCGGCCAGCAGTTCCTAGAGGTTGATACTCCCATTCGTCAACCTTTCCTGATTCCTGAACTGAATATCGAGCCCCTGCGTTCCGAGGCCTGGCATTTACAGGCATCTCCGGAATTGTGCATGAAACGCTTGCTCGCTGCGGGATGCGACCGCATCTTTCAACTCTGTAGCTGTTTTCGCAGAGGCGAGTCCGGCCGTCTGCACCTGGAAGAATTCACCATGCTGGAGTGGTATCGGGTCGAGTCCGACTATGAGGATTTGATGCGGGATTGCGAGGCCCTTCTTGGGTCGCTGCTGCGTGATTTGAGGGACATGTCTCTCATTGCCTGTAACTGTAATGATGGGGAACTGCGGGCAGATGAACGACTGATTGATCTGCGCGCCCCCTGGCAACGATTGACAGTGGAAGAGGCCTTTACCCGTTACAGTCCCTTGTCTCTGGAAAAGGCCATGAGAGATGCCGTCTTTGATGAAATTCTGGTGGAGTTCGTGGAACCAAATCTGGGAAGAGAAAAGCCTCTGTTTCTTTACGATTACCCTGTGGAGCTGGGCTCTCTGGCCCGCTGTAAAAAGGAAAATCCCCGGCTGGCCGAGCGATTTGAGCTTTATATTAACGGTATAGAGATTGCCAACGGCTTTTCCGAATTAACCGACAGCCATGAGCAACGGCTACGATTTGAACAAGAACTCGCCCAAATGCCGGAGGGGCGACGGCAAAACTCACCCATGCCCGAGCGGTTTCTGCACGATCTTGTCCGGCTTGACTCGGCCGCTGGCATCGCCTTGGGCGCTGATCGCCTGCTCATGCTCCTGATGGGCAAAAAGCGGATTGACGAAGTGGTCTCCTTTGCCCCGATGGATTTTTAGAGACCACGATGAGAAGCAGCCTGGACGATGTTGTTTCTTATCGCGGTTCTTGCAAACAATCAAGAATAGGCTCCTCGCTATTTAGAGTGGGTGGTGAGGAGATAGCTATTTGATATTTTTTGGGCAGGGGTACCCTTGGACATGTGTCATGTTCCTGAGCCCCGCCGGAGGCGAGGGCGGCATTGTTGCCGTTCCTTCGCCATCGCCACTTTCAGGTCAGCATGAAGAGGTAAGGCTGTCAAGGCTGCGAGCGTTTTTTGCGAGACCCAAAGGGTGTGGCCTTTACAGGTTTACAGCTTCATGCTAATCGACTGCCTGAATTTACCCATTCTAAACAGCGAGGAGCCTTTTGTTATATGCCGCTGAATTAGACAAGAAACTTCTGTACCCCAAGGGCTCGTTCTGGAGAGCGTCCCCCGTCACCCACCCCCTTGTGCATGACCAGGTCTTTGCCATCGCTGCAGCCTTGCTCATAAGCCTTCTGATAAATCAGAGAACTGCGGGTGGAATGATGCCGTAATTGCGGAAAGCGCATCCCCACGAACTGATCCAAGGCCCGATCTTCGGCGGCAATAAGGGCCTTTATAGCCGCATCTTCATGGCCCAGCCCAGCCATTGTCGGAGTGGCATTCGTCTGTCGAGGAGCGGTTGTGCTCAACGATCCCTGTTCTTGTTTTTTTAGCTTATCGTAAAATCCCTGCAAGACTCCCAGATAATAACTATTCCGTACACGAATCCCTTTACCGCCGATGCGGGCTCGGTTCTGCTGCCAGAGGGAGGCAATCTGCCGGGCCAGAAATTGGTAGCAGTAGTGGGCGATTTCGACATTCTCCCCTCGACCGAAGAGGAGAATGGCCTTGTGGGAAGTCGTGGTCAATGGATCATAAAGGGTTGAAGTCACCACCTTGACAAAGAAAAATCGTAACAAAATCGCACAAATTTTGTTTTGCCAGGCCTCAATGCGTTTGCTGGCCGTATTGATGGTCAAAGACTGAAATTCAGATTGTCCATTCTCCTGCATCTGCTGGAGATTGTGACGGGCCATCAGTTGGCTGGCCTTTTCCATGGCCAGGGCCGCCTCATGTTCATTGACCGAAGCCGCCAGGGCCAGGAGCTTGCCAATCTTGCGGATAAAGTGACGGGCTTTTTCGGTGTGCTGATTGCCAGAGGGTTCGATTGCAACTCCTATCGGCAGATCGCCAGTGGCGAGGCGGAAAGATGGCGGTAGACCAAGCAGATCGCAGGCCGCTTGAAAATGAGGGCCGTGCCCTGCGTTGAGAGGAGCAAAAGAGCGTTCTGAGCAGATTTGATGAGCGATTTCGTGCTTTAAGATCAGACAGGTGATATCCCAGGAAAAGCCGGTAATCAAGTGAGAACTGAGGGTGATGGTGCGGGTGGCGGACTGCCAGGAACCATAATACTGACGGGATTCGCTGATGGCAACGGTCGGGGTGTTCAGTTGCAACCCATATTGCCAGTTGATACAATCAAACTCAATCAGGAGCTGCTGACCCCAGAGCGGATAATAGGGTGAGTAATCAATGGGGGCGCTACTCATCGATCTTGCCGCGCCGCAGGGCCTTGGTCGCCCCCCCGCTTCTTCTTCGAATCCATTCGCCGTTTATGGGCGGCGGGCCCAGGGCGGGTAGGACGGCGGCGGTTGGGGACAACGAGAGCAGACTGAATAATCCCCCGCAACCGCAACAGGGCTTCTTCTTTATTCTTCTCTTGTGTCCGATGCTGCTGGGCCTTGATAACGAGAACGCCATCGTGCGTCAAGCGCTGATCGCCACGCGCCAGCAGTCGTTCTTTACACAGTTCCGGCAGCGAGGAGCTGCGAATATCAAAACGAAGATGCACCGCTGTGGCAACCTTATTGACATTCTGGCCGCCAGCCCCACTGGCCCTGATGAAATGAAACTCGACCTCATCATCGGTAAGGGCCAGACTGTCGCTTATGGTAAGCATGGCATTGGTGGTGTGAAAGAGGGGCGAATCAGCTGCGGATCATCTCGGCAATCTGAAAGGCGACCTCCAGGCTCTGCTCGGCGTTCAGGCGAGGATCGCAGGTGGTCAGATAATTATTGGCCAGCTCGGCATCGATGATATTGCGGGCCCCACCCGTGCATTCCGTGACATTGTCACCGGTCATCTCCAGATGGATACCGCCGGGAATCGTGCCTTCGGCCCAGTGCATCTCAAAAAAGCAGGTGATCTCCGAAAGGATGTCATTGAAATTCCGAGTCTTATGGCCAGAGGCGGCGGTATAGGTATTGGCGTGCATGGGGTCACAGCTCCAGACGATATTGTATCCCTCTTTTTTCACTTCCCGCAGCAGAGGGGGCAACACCTTATCAATCTTTTTCATCCCCAGACGGGTAATGAGTGTCAAGCGGCCCGCCTCATTGTCAGGATTCAGGGTCTCAATCAGGCGTTTGACATTATCAAGGTCGTAGTCCGGCCCA
>DYDK01000188.1 GCA_020717935.1 Desulfocapsa sp. | reverse complement strand
TGAACAAAACCGCAGGCATAATTGTGTTATGTCGAGGATTTTGTGATTGAGAATCGGCCAAATACGACCCGAAGACGAGATGCAAGGTGTTCAGGTTATTTTGAATAGCCTCCTTACCTGTGATTGAGACATAGCCAAAGATAGCCCGAAGCAGGGATGCAAGATGGTATATCAGTATTTTCCGAGTCCCTAAACACTCCTTGGCAGGGAATTGGTTTTTATGGCAAATGGACGCAAGATTTCATGATAAGATCTCGAAATTATATTGAGTAATCCGTTCGGTTCGTGGCTACGACATTGCCTCAATCATTTTTGAAAAAGAATGGTATTCCATTTGCAGAAATGGTAAGAAGAGAAAAAGCTGGATTCTACATCTTACAATGGAGGGTATGCACTATGAAGAAGCTCATGAGTATTATCGCTGGAGTAGTTGCTCTCGGTGCGGGTTCAATCGCTCAGGGTGAAGATTGCCCTGGAACTCCCTGGAGGAAAGGGCCAACCTGTGCGAAATCCGAGCCAGTTCGACGCTGGTAATCTTTAGGAACAATTTTATAATTGAATATGACGAGTGAGCAGCTTTTTAGTGGCTTCATAGTTCAAAAAAATAGAGAAGAAGAGAGATGACTGTTGGTTAGTTCCCTCTGCTATATGGTGTTCTCTTGACGGTGAGGTGTCGGGAGAATGAGAAGAAAATTTCCTTTTTACGCTATCATGGTTACGAATCCCCGCAATGATACTCTCCCCCATTCTGTTAGAAATTATCGAAATATCCCTCATTATGATATTCAGACCTTGTCTCGGTCGCCAGAGTTAGAATTTATTGCCAGTACGATAGAATCTCTTCTCTGTCGACTTGGATTTTCAGGGGAAGAGGAAGCCTTTATAGATAGGGATGCCGCAAAGTTGTTGGAGCTGTTTTTTGATCAGTATCATTTTAAGAATCTCAGCACCGACGGGGTTGATCCCGGCCTGCAAAAAAATTATGCCCTGCTTCTTGAGGTGATTGCCGAGGATTTATCGGATATTCCCATCGAAGATCTGGTGCGCGTCTTGGCTTTTCTTTATCGGAGCATTCAGCGGAGAACGAAAGGGGGGGATGAGTACCTTCGGTTTATCAATGAACATACTGGAGATTGACGGGAGAGGGGCTGTCAGTAACTCTTCAAGAGTCCCTGTTCTCTTTGGGCAAGTTTGTCTTCAGGTGAAAATCACAGACCACCGGAGAATGATCTGAAAGTTGGATGTCGGGGATATGAAAGTCCACGGGCTCTATTTGCGGACTGTGCAGGATGAAATCCAGTTGCCGATGGGGAGCTCGACTGGGGTATGAGGGATAGTGCATGGGGTTTGCGTCGAGCAGGCCTGTCGCCGCCTTGAAGAGTTCTAACTCCCGACTGCCGCCAAAGGTGTTGAAATCTCCGGCAACGATGATCGGTTTTCTGGTATCTTTCATGAGTCGGTGCAGGTGTTCAAGCTGGAGCTGCCGATGGCGATATTTCAGCGAGAGATGGACAATAAAAATGCGCAGTTCAGCAAGTTCTACTTCAATCACCAATCGTTTGACCCCTTCAGCAAAATAATGAAATTGATGGGCGGTAATCTCTTTGCTGGTCAGCAGGGCATTGGATTGCTTGTTCAGTACCGGTACCTTGCTGGCCAAGGAATTGTTGCCATATTTTGTCTCAACAATATGAAATTGCTGTAGTTTTTTAGCGATAATGTCGGCTTGGCAACATCGGTGTGAACGATAGGAGCCCGCATCCACTTCAATCAAGGCAATAACATCAGGTTTGACTGATTCGATGAACTCAACAATCTGGTTCAAGGTCGTGGCGGTATGCCGAAAAAATCCGGAAAAAGGGAGGGGTAAATGATAGCCCAAGCCATGGCCGGTAGCGTAACGGATGTTGTAGAGGAGGAAGCGCATGTTTTGATGATACTGCTTTCTGCAAGGGATAGCAATACGAAGACTTTGGCCAGTTACGGAACAATTATTTTCTATCATTCATCCTTGTACGATAGAATCACAAAATAAATCGTAAAATATATCCAGAAGGAAGAAAGAAGCATGAGCATCATAAAGATCGGGTCACGAAAGAGTAAATTGGCCATGTGGCAGACCGAGACCGTTGCCCAATCGTTATATGAGCAGGGGATAGAGACGACTATCAGCTCTATGGAGACCAAGGGTGACAAGATCCTTGATGTCTCCATTGCCAAGATTGGCAGCAAGGGGGTCTTCACCGAAGAACTTGAGGAGCAGCTCCTGGCGGGAGTTACCGATATTGCCGTCCACAGCGCCAAGGATATGCAATCCATATTGCCGGATGGGTTTGAGCTGATAGCCTTTACTGCTCGGGAAAAAGTTAATGATGTCCTGCTGGCTTTGGATACGAGCCTGAATCTGGACGATCCCACCAGGAAAATCCGTATCGGCACTTCGTCGGTGCGGCGGATTGCCCTGCTGAAGCACTATTATCCCCATATCCAGACCGTTGAGATGCGTGGCAATCTGCAGACCAGAATCCAAAAGCTGCGAGATGGGGCCTGTGACGCCTTGATGCTTGCTTATGCCGGAGTTAAACGGATGGGCTATGAAGAGATGATCGTCACAATTTTTCCAGAAGACCAGTTTGTGCCACCGGTAGGTCAGGGTTGTATTGCCATTGAGTCGGCAACGGGGCTGGATGCCGACAAGAAATCCAGGGTTCGCCAGTGTCTCAATGACAGGGACAGCGAGGCCTGTCTCCTTGCTGAACGGGCTTATCTGCGCACTTTGGAAGGCGGCTGCTCTATTCCCGCCTTTGGTCTGGCGGTACTCAATGGTGAAACCCTGACTCTGACCGTTGGCCTTGCCAGTCTTGACGGAAACACCATCCTGAAAAAAACAGAACAGGCTCCCCGTCAGGATGCTGAACGACTTGGCGAACGGCTGGGACAGTACATCCTTGAAAATGGCGGCCGGGAAATGTTGGCGGAGATTCGTCGGCATATTGGATGAGTTGCGGCGGAGTTGTCAATAACTGCAAAGCCCCCCGTATTTTCCAAAATAAAAAATATACCGCAATATCCATTGGCAAGAGGTCTGCTCAGTACGATACGGGTAATGATGATACCTGAGCACCTCTTTTACCTGCTCCATAAGTTTCAGTTCAGGATTTGGCCGAAACCTCGGCTTGCTTTTTCTTGACTTTCCATATTTATCCCAATAGTATCATGCATACATAGAAAATAATCACAAGAAACCTAATATGTGGACACACCTTATGGTTGTTTTCCGTATTTCAAGATTAATATAAGAATAAGTGGAAATTTTGTCCGCCCATATAAGAAAATAGGGTGGATAAAATGGCGGCTTATTACACTGATAAGTCAGACCGCTGCGCGGTCTGACTTATCGAAGAGCGGATGAGCGATGCTCTATTGGCCTGCCAGCCAGATCGCTTCGCGCTCTGCCTATCAGGCCAATAGAGCGGACTGTGTCAATTTGCCCGCTGGCATGGCTGCGCCACGCCGCAGACAAATCGCCACACTCCGCTCATCCGCTCTTTGTTAGCATTTTAAGCTCTGAACATAATGCTGAATAAAATAGATGGTAAGTGAGGTTCGCCTGATGGCGAGGCAAGGTCAGTGTTTCGGGCAGAGATGTAGCCCCACCAGCAATCTGCCGCTGATGGCGG